>URJC01000022.1 GCA_900548135.1 uncultured Odoribacter sp.
CCGTATCTACTTTGATGGATATACCTTTGGAAGCCAGTTCTTCATTTAGCTGGGCAATTTCTTTACGTACACGGTCGGACAGATCGATTACATTTACCAGTGGTGATTTGGCAATAATACAGGTAATCACCTCTTTACCGTTGACACGGGAATAGGATTCTTCTTCTTTAATCCCGAAATTGATGTCGGCAATATCTTTCAACAAAACCGGACCATTGGCAATGACAATATTTCCCAGGTCCTCTGTCTGTAAATATTCTGCTGTAACATTGACAAAATATCTTTTTACATTTTGATATACCGAGCCGGCAAAGGTCTTTTCAGACATATTTTTGCTAATCAGTGAGCTGACCTGTGAAGCTGTGATGTTCAGGGCTTTACATTTTTCCTGATCCAATAAGATTTCTATACTTTTTTGCCGGCCTCCTATGACAGTTACTGAGGCGACTCCATCCGTGCTTTCAAGTATAGGAGCAATGTCTGCATCAGTGATATTACGGACATAATCAATATCATCTTCTCCGAGGATTTGTAGAGTCATGAATTGATCGCTGGCTTTTCCAGTTCCTGCCTTACTGACCTGGACAGTAAATTCTTCTGGCAGAGTCTTAGCCAGGGTTTTGATTTTTTCTTCTAATTTTAAATAAGCGTATTTTGTGTTGGTGTTCTTGGTAAAGGATACACTGGTTCTTGCATTCCGGGTTGATATACGGGTGATGATTTCTTCAACGCCTTCCATGCCGCTGATGACTCCTTCCACCGGTATTACTGCCTGGTTTTCTATATATTTCGGATCTAAATCGGTTTTCGCATTAACACTTACATTGAGCGAAGGAAATTCCGCATCCGGATAGAGTTCCATCTGTAAGTAGCCGTACGAAAATATCCCCATCATGGTTAAACCAATGAAGATCATTGAGATCAGAACTTTACGTTGTATGAGTTTGTCCATAATTTATTTATACTAATATACCCATCTGCCGATGACGCTACCGTTATTTTTCTTTTTTATCAAAAATATAGTATACACATGGGATCACTACTAATGTCATGATGGTAGAGGTAAATAATCCGCCAATTACAGCTAAAGCCATTGGAGAACGGAGTGAAGCTCCTTCACCGAAACCGAAACACATTGGAAGTAAGGCCAGTATGGTTGTTAAGCTGGTCATTATAATAGGCCTGATACGTTGCTGTGCAGCTGTCTTAACAGCTTCTGTCAAACCGAGACCTGAGGCTTTTAACCGATTGGCAGCATCTACAAGCAGGATAGAGTTATTTACCGCAATACCTGCCAGCATAATGATACCGATGAAGGCCATCATATTCAACGAAGCTCCTGTCAGTAAGAAAGCGTAGATACAACCTACTCCTGCCAAAGGGATGGTTAGCAGAATGGTGAATGGATGGCGCAATGATTCAAATTGTGAAGCCATAACCATATATACCAGGATAATGGATAATAACAAAGCAAATGATAGTCCGTTAAATGATTCTGCGCGCTTTTCTTCTTCACCCGTAATTTTTGCAGCATATTTGGCAGGGAATTGAATATCTTTTAGCTGTGCTTTGATTTCAGGTGTGACACTTCCCAGGGTATATCCTTTTTCCAGCATTGCTGTTACTTTACCAATACGGTTTTGATTGTTCCGGTTGATTTCCTTGGGAGCAGTCGTGATACTAATTTCAGCAATCTCCCCCAGACGGTATTTTTTTTCACCCTGTGTAATTTCAACGTTATCAAGTTCGGCCAGGGAAGTTTCCGGTACCCGGATTTCGATGTCAATGGGTTCTCCTTCAGATTCAAATGTACTGGCAGTTGTTCCGTTCAATTTATTTTTTACCTGGGAAGCTACTGAGGCAATATCGACTCCATAGATACCGCTTTTCAAACGGTCAATGGAAATATTGACTTCGGGAGCCCCTTTCTCCATAGAAGTGCGGATATCGTATAAACCTGCGATTGAGGTGATTTTTTCTTTTACTTCATTGCATAATTCTTCAATTAATTCTAATTCTTCACCTTTGATTTCAATGACAACCGGAGCTCCTTCTGTTCCCAGAATGCTTTGCAGGGCAGATTGTTCTTTTTCGAAAGAAATCTCAATACCATCCGGAATAGCATAATTATGATTCAGCTGACTGATGATATAGTCTGCATCTGTTTTAGATTTGCTTTTCAATTTGGTTTTGATTTCTGCCTGATTTTCTTCTTCCAGCTTACCTCCGCTTTGACTTTCGGTGTTGGAAGGACCAACTTGTGTGAAAATCCATTCCAAATCATCTCCGGCGAGCTCACTGATCATATTTTCAATAGTTGCTGTAGCATTATCAGTGCTTTGCAACCGGGTTCCCGGTTCCAGAGTGACATAAGTTGAGAATTCTCTGGACTCAGCTTTAGGCATAAACTCCATGTCCAATAAAGGAATAAGCATATAACTGCCAACAACGAGTAATAGGGCAATCATAACGACGGTATAACGGTGCTTAAGCAGATTTCCCACAAAGTTGCCATATCCTTTTATTTTTACAGAACCTTGTCCGCTAATGGGTTTGGTTACGTATTTGGAGGCTAACATAGGCATCAGCAGAATAGCAACAAATAAAGAAGATATTAGTGAGAAAGATACAGTCCAGGCTTGTTCTTTGAACAATTCTCCGGCAGCCCCCTGGATATATACAATAGGTAAAAATACCACAATCGTTGTAAGCGTAGATGAAGTAATGGCGCCTGCAACTTCAGAAGTACCTTTGATGGCGGCTTCTTTCGAAGACAACCCGTTTTCCAAATTTCGATAAATATTTTCCATTACGACAATGGCATTGTCTATCAACATACCAGCCCCAAGTGCGAGCCCTCCTAGAGTCATAATGTTGATAGTCAATCCATTAAAATACATTAGGTTGAAAGTGGCAATAATAGATACCGGGATGGAGATACTCACAATTAAGGTTGTATTAATACGGCGGAGAAATACATACAACACCAACATGGCCAACAGAATACCCATAACGGCAGAATCCTTCACTTCTCCGATTGAAGCTCCGATGAAATCACCCTGATTACTGATGATATTAAATTCATAACCCGGCATGCTTTTCCGCAGTTCTTCAAGCTTTTCTGTAATATTGTCTACTGCTTTTACGGTGTTGTATTTATTTTCTTTGTAGATACTGATGCTTAAACTACGTTCGCCATTATACCGGGCCAGATTTTCAGGATCTTTATTTTTCAGGCTAACATTTGCTACATCTTTTAAATAGACTGGAGCTTTTGTAGTCGAAGATGAGGTATTGGATGAAGATTCTGAAGGTGATTTGAAAGCAACAATGATATTTTCAATATCCTCAATGCTTTTCAGTAAGTTGACACCTTTTATCGTATACTGAATTTCATCGTTTACAATACTTCCCCCGGAAACATTACGGTTCATGCTTTCAATCTTGGAAGCAATAGTTTCTGCTGTCAGGTTGAATGCTTCCAGCATGTATGGGTTGGTTTTGATTTCAACGTATGCCTGTTCCTGTCCGTTCAGCTGGATATCAGCCACTCCGTCCAGACGCACTAATTCACTGCGCATATAGTTCTCTGCAATCTTCCGGAGTTCGTTCATATCCTTGATCTCCTTGTGACTCATAGAGATAATCATGACAGGAGTCGCATTAGCATCATAACGTGACACATTTAATGAAGTGATGTCGGTATTTTGAGAAATTTGCGACATACTTCGCTGTAGATCCAGAAAAGCAGCGTCCATGTCCTGGTCCCAGTCATATTCCACTGTAATGGTAGCTCCTCCGACTTTGCTGCTGCTGCTCACTTGCTTCACGCCTTCCTGGCGGGCAGCTGTGGATTCAATCCTTTCGACAAATTGTTTTTCAATTTCCTCGGGCGGACGTTCGCCGGCTTCTAATTCAATATATAAGGCCGGATTCTTTAAATCGGGAAATAAGTCTGTTCCCAATTTATTATATGAAATGATACCCAGTAGGCACACACCCAATGTAATCATCAATACAC
Organism: uncultured Odoribacter sp.; assembly: GCA_900548135.1. Taxonomy (GTDB): domain Bacteria; phylum Bacteroidota; class Bacteroidia; order Bacteroidales; family Marinifilaceae; genus Odoribacter. The sequence continues at coordinate 4,022 of URJC01000022.1, forward strand.
TGACCGGGTATTTGACTGCAAATTTTGTTATCCCCATGATAATTAATGTGCTGATTTTTAGTTTTATTTCATTACCTTCACTTTGCTCCGGTTACGTAACCATTCATAACCTTTCACAACGATTTTGTCGCCTGGCTCTAAGCCCTTTTCAACTTCGATGAATTTATCGTCACTGATTCCGGTATGGATCACCTTTTCTTCAGCACTATTCCGGTCTACGGTGTAAACAAGTTTACCTCCGCGGCGGCTTTTAATAATTTCTTTCGGGATAGATAGAACAGAGTCTTTCCGTATAGTAACAACGTCGGCTTTTGCGAACATTCCCGGGCGGAGTTTCAATTCCGGGTTGTCAATAATAATGTAACCGGAAAAGGTACGGGTATCCTCGTTGATTGCCGGTGAGAGCTGAGTCAACACTCCTTTCAGGGTATCTGATTTGATATTGTAATTCGTGATATGTACTTTTTGTCCTACAGCTAGTTTAGTCAGTGTGTTTTCCGGAAATTGGGTTTCTACATACATTTTACTATAGTCCATTATTCCTGCAATGGCACTTCCTGAAGCAACTTCGACACCCGGCGTAAAGTAGGGCAGGCTGACAAGTACTCCTTTGAAAGGAGCTTTTATACTCATCTTATCCAGTGTAATATAAGCATTTTCCAAGGCTAACTTGGCGTTGATGTAAGAATTTTCGGCGTTATTGACATCTTTTTGGGTTGCCCCTCCTTTTTCGAATAATATTTTTTGTCCTTCCCACTCTTTTTCTGTAATCTGGATTTGTAGTTTTTTACTTTCTAATTGAACATTATTTTCGTATTCTTTATTTTCCAGGCGTACAATAGTAGCTCCGGCTTCAACAATATCACCCAGTTGATAGGGCCGCCCGGTCTTCGGGTTTTTCTGAAGGTAATAGGCCCCGTTGGTTTCAGATTTTAGCTCAATCGTTTTAGCAGCTTTTGCTGTTCCTGTAGTTGTAATATATTCTTCTATATTTCTGAATTGTACTTCTTCGATCCATACAGGAGTTGTCGTTTCAGATGTAGAATTATTCCGATTATTGTTGCAGGAAAACAGTATTAGTCCTAAAGAAACAATTCCGGTAATCTTTAAGTAAGTGTTCATGGTATTTTTGTTTACTTGTTAGCGTTATTTGATAATTGGATGAAAATTATGATTTATTTCAGTAAATTCACTGGTAAATAAGATTTATTGGTTTCAAAATCCCAAAGCGTCTGGATTTTTAAATTCAGTAATTCCAGTTTGTAACTGATAATAGCATTCGTATAAGCTTGTTTGGCACTGGTTAACTGGGTCTGGTATTGTTGTAATTCCATACCGGTAAGATTACCGTTCCGGTATTTCTCCAGGTTAATTTCATAAGTATGTTCTGCGTTTTCAATACTTTTCTTCTTGATTTCGATCTGGCGGATTAAAGTTGGGAGATTACGGCAGATTTTACGTACTTCCAGGGTGATATCCTTTTTTTGTTCATCTAATCCGATTTGATTGGATTCCATAGCCAGTTCACTTGATTTTACTCTGGCTTTTTTAGCTCCCCAGTCGAAAATGGGAATGGTTAAACTGACTCCGATTTGTTCGTTGTCGGTTGGGTTATCATACATATTATTCATTTTTTCACCAAGGGCATCCAGGCCAACTCTGGCAGTAATACTACCTTTAAATTCGTTGGCTGCTTTTGCCTTTATAATGGAAAAAACGTCTTCTTCCAAAGTGATTTGTTTCTGACGGATTTCCATCCGTTGGCTTAAGGCATATTTAACAGCCTCTTCCTGATTCACATCTACAGTGACAATATCAGTATTTGGCAGTACCATGATATCTTCATCCAGTGAAATACCCAATAATTGTTTGAAATTGTCTTTGGTATTTTCGTAATTGATTTCGGCAGAATAAACAGAGGATTCGCTGGTAGCTAAGTTGACTTCAGCCTGGTACAATTCTTCTTTTGCAATTAATCCGGCTTCGACTTTATTTTTGATGATTTCATAATTTTGTTTCTGATTGTTGTATTCATCTTTGGCCGTATTCAAGTCCTTTTGTTTCTGATAAACATCGTAAAACGAAGAGGTAACGTTTTTTTCTATGTTTAACTCTTGAAGGGCATAACTGATTTTTGCGTTCTCCAGAGAATATTCCAGCTCTTTCAGTTCCATCTTTGTTTTATTGTAGGTGAATAAAGGCTGTTCAACCCGTAATGAAATATTGTGGTTGTAAGACGTATTTTTACCCCCTGACGTCCTATTGGAAGCGTCTTGCCAGGAAAAATCATTATACAAAGATATTTTTCCATCAGTCCATTTGATGGGTTGCTGAATACCAAAAGAAGCCGAGGAGGTCATGTTTTCGTTGGCAAACCATTTACTGTTATAACTGTCATATTGGTTGTTACGGGTATAATTAAACGGATTAACGTCCAGAGAAAACTGGGATTTCAAAGATGCGTTCTGGGCTTTTAGGTTTAATTGCCTTTGTTCCAAACTGAGTTTGCTTTGTATCAATGAAGGACTGTGTTCGAAAGCAATGTTCAATGCTTTCTCTAGTGTCAGGATTTCCTGGGCTCCGGAATAACTGATTCCGCATACGATCAGGAGTGCAACGGCCAGTGTGTGTTTAAACATATTATTTCTGTTTTATCGATTATTCATATTTATTATTCATCTGCCAGGGTAAACTTAACAGCATCTGCGATCACGTAGTCCCCGGATACTTTATCTGTCAGTACAATTTTTGCTGTGCCTTTGGGAATATAGTAATTGCCGAGTGAAATCCAGCCAGCATCTTCTTGTTCTAAATCCAGGGTAACTGATTCTTTTTCCTGTTCATATTGGATCAGGTAGGTCTGGTTACGTTCTATTTTTTCACGTCCCCTGCGTCGGTCTCTGAAAGCCATCATTCCACTCATCTTGGGATTCCATATAGCCACTTCATAGTAACCATCTTTCGGTAGTTCTGCTTCCCATTCTACCGAATTATTCCCGCTTCCTTTTTTCTTATATACTGCAGAATTGATAGTTTCTCCATAACAATAGTCTGCAGCTATGGCTGTCCATTTGGAAGGCATCCGCCAGGGCATGAAATTTTTATATTTTTCTTCGTCCGGTTTCTGGAACAAATCTTTTAATTTGTGCCGGGTATTTGATTCCAGTGTTTTAAAATTACCATCTTCGTTATCCACAATGATTTCTTTGGGATTAGATTTGAAGAGTGCGGGATCAATAGGAAAAGTTCCGGCAATGGTATCCGAGATGGTATTATCGATTTTGGAGAAACTAAACATGTGCGCAGTCGGCAGATTATGCGATATATTTGTGTTGATATTAACCCCTGCCGGTCGTTCGTCCACAATCAATTTGATTTCACGGGCTTGGTGGTTTGGAATGATATATGTTTCCGAGGTATTTTCCGATGAACCGGAATTGCCACCTCCCCGGCGTCCGCCTCCTCTGAAATCTCCGCCTTGTTGTACTTCAGCTGTGATAATGGCATCTACATCTGAAGGATTATTTACTTTAAATTTGATTTGATATTTGGTAACCTCGTCTATAACGACTTGATTTGCATCCACATCTTTGATAAAGACTGTGGGAGAGTGGTCTTCGGTATACCAATTTTTCAGAAATGGGTTGAGGTCAATGCCATAACGTTCTTCGAACTCATTTTTGAAGGTTTCAAAAGGGATGTCTTTGAATTTATATTTTTCAAAGAATTCTTTTAGAAATTCCGTGAAATATTCCGGAGGTATCTGGGTATATACATAATTTTTGAAAGCATTACTTTTCAGTTTTAATAATTCATAGAAGATTTCCGGTTTCAGGTCTTTGTCTGAAAGGGCTGTTTGAAAACTATGGTCTTCCAGATAGAGATTTGCCCGTTGCTGGTCATTAATGATTCCACCCCACATCCTGAATCTGCCTCTGCTGTTTGTCGTATTTTGTATGGTATTGATGACAACGTCCAGTACCGGATATTCATCAGAGAACATAAAACTAGTGTAGGCAAAAAACAAAGGAGCGATGTTAAATGGATTCACATATTTGGAAGAATTCCAGCCATATTGGATATTTTCATCTGTGAAAGTAGAGGTGATGAAACGTCTGAAGTTCATAATTGTCATTTCAGTCTCATCCGGAGCTCCCTGATCGTGCCGTCTCCATTGCTGGCTTCTGTATTTTTCTGCTGCAAAGTCGGTAGTGAGGGTTGCACCCCGTTCCGGAATAAAGATGATTTCCGGCATGACATTTTCTGTATACCCTTTCCAGTTGCGTATATAACTGGTATATTGCACTGGAGTTTCTGCCATTACAAATTTTGTAAAAGGATAATCACGGCCTTTGGCAATTTCGATATCATTTTTAATTTCTTGGATAACAGCAGGTAAAGTGTCATTGAGTTTAGTGAAGTATTGTGAAAAATAATCATGTCCTTTAAAATAAAGAATTTCATAGGTGACTGAATCTACTTGCAGCGATTTTTTATCATAGTCTGCAATGGTCAGGCTGATACCTGGTAAGGCATGATTATTTGTGAATATGGTTTTATCCCCTTCTTTTCTGCTATTGCCTTGGGATAAAACAGTTTTATCTCCGGTGTTGGCTACTGTTAAAGTATAATCTGTAAAATTTTTTTTCAAATTGTAAGGTGCACTGGGATTGACAGGGGCAACACTGACAGGATACCACAAACATTCGGGAGTCAGTAAAGTGAATTTATCTTCCAGCCAGGCATATCGTTTCCCGAAGCGGTAAAATTTCTCCGGTATTTTGGTGTCAAGGTAATCTTTTTCCAAAACATCTGTATAGCAAATGGTTTCGTTGATACCTCCATTATAGTTTAAGGTGAGTGCTAATTCTTCATTGCTCCCGAGAGTTTTATGAATAAGGATGACTTGGTTCTCCCGCGTAAAAGAAAGTGAATTTCCATTACTTTCAATAATACCGGACACCTGGAGGGAGGGGTTTAGATATAGGATGATTTTATCTAATGGAGCAGGATGGTTATTTACTATTTTGAGAACACTTTTTCCGTCCATTTTTTTCCCTTGTGGTATAATAGTCAGGTCGTGAACGGATATATTGACATGATTCTCTGAAGCATATTTACTGAAGGTTTCAATATAGTTGTTACGAAGATTTAATTGATGATGATAATGAAGAACATAAAGTGTTCCGGCTGTAAAAGCAGCTAATACCAAGCACCCTCCCAGGGTGTGGACGATAATTATTTTCCAGGGTTTATGCGGCAGACGTTTTACCAAAGCTATTGTGAAGCTGATCAAACCAATTCCTGCGAATAGGTAAATAAGTCGTTGGAGCAGGAATAGTTTTAAGTCAGCATGACCTGTTACATCAGAGAAAATACTTGGAATATTCACTCCGAAGAAATCAAAAACCCCATAAAGGGAGTCTGATAAATAGAAAAAAATGGTCCCGATAATACCCAGCATGACAATGAATGTCACTGCCTGATTTTTTAAGAGACACATGACAGTAAATGATAATCCCAGAACAAATAGTAAGGAAGGAAAAGAGATTGTCAGTAAATAGAATAGGTAGGGAAACAGGCTAAAAGGAGAATGGTTGATTGCTACATTGAAAAAGGCCGTAATAGCCAGCGAAATGATATTCAAAGAGAGGAATACTTTCACAATCCCCCAGGTTTTGCCAATAATGTAATCTGCATTACTCATCGGGCGGACATAAATTACTTCTGCAGTATCCAGTTTTTTATCTCTTTTCAGGAAACTTCCCGCCAGGAAGATTACGATTATCGATTGGGCAATGTTGTAGAAGTAAACACTGCAAAAAGGCATTAAAGAAGTGACAGCAATCTTGGGCCATTGGTCTTCAAATTTGTTAACCAGAGCAGTCTGGTAACCCAGGATCGTAATGGAAATTCCAAACAAGGCAAGAATAGCAAAAATACGGAATAGCCAGCTTCTTTTCAGCAGCTTCACTTCATATCGTGCTATTGTATTTATATTATGTAGATTCATGACGATAAAACTATTGTGCTACGGATTAATTAAACAGTTCTCCTCCGATTTTTTCACTGTACATGTCCATTTTGTCTTTTAACAGGTAGTCCATAAAATAAACGTAGGCATGTTCGATGTTAGGAACAATGGGTTTTCCGGAAAAACCTTCCAGCTCTTCTGTTACGATCTGGATCTCCCAACCTCCTTCCGAAGGAATAGTTGAAATAATCGGATATTTTTCTTTGACTTGTTGTAATTCGGGATCTGTTACAAATATTTCCCATACTTTTCCGGTTGCAAGTTCAATCATATCATCCGGGGAACCTTCGAATTTGAGTTCTCCTTTATTTAATAAAGCCAGTTTTTTACATGTACTGGAAATATCTCCCACAATATGAGTTGAAAGAATGATAATCACATCTTTATTGCTTACTTCTGAAAGAATATTCCGGAAACGGATACGTTCCTCAGGATCGAGACCGGTGGTTGGTTCGTCAACGATGATGACTTTGGGATCCCCGATGATGGCTTGTGCAATTCCCAAACGGCGTTTCATACCTCCTGAAAGGCGGTTTGCCCAACGGTCACGCACCTCATAAAGTCCTACTTTTCGTAACATTTCATCCACGATTTCAGATCTTTTACGGCTTCCTTTGATTCCGGCCAGTCCGGCCCCATAGTCCAGAAATTCCCAGGTTTTTAATTTTTCAAAAAAACGGAAATCCTGTGGTAAATAACCTAGTACAGAACGAATTGCTTTCCGGTCACGTAAAATATCATAATCATCAAAAAAAATCGTACCTGAAGACGGATTTTGTAAGAGTGTCATAATCCTCATGAGTGATGTTTTTCCGGCTCCATTGGGGCCTAACAAACCAAACATGCCTGGCTCGATGTTGAGGTTCAGGCTGTTTAACGCTTTGTGCCCGTCCGGATAAATTTTTGTAAGATCTTTGATCCTGATGTTCATGATATCTTGTTGTTACTGCAAATTTTGATTACAAAAACACATCGTATAAGTGTGATAAAAATAATAAAAGATGTTAACCCATGCCAACGTTATTTGCTTTTTATAAAATATTTACGATTTGGTATTCCAAATTTCATTGGTAGTATACTTTTTTTAACAACACTCCGTCCATTAAGACAATATTTTTGCCTGCAAGTTTATTGGGATTGTAATTTAAAATGAAAAATTATAGACGAAGCACAGGATTATTTCGACGTATCCTTACCTGCTTTACTGGAAAATTTCCCGGATAACTTGTATGCTTTTGATATTGAAGTTTAGGTTGAGATGGATGCTGTAGAATGACAGAATGATATCCAGTAAGATATTCCGGGAAGATTGATTTAAAGGAATTTTATTTATTTCGTTCACCTCACAGGTACATAAAAGGTAAATTACTTTTGCCGTATTGGGACCAGAAATATAAGCGGAGGTATTATCAGCAGGACTGAAATTACCGTCATTGATATTGAAAACATAACCTTCTTGCCAACTGGAAGTATTTATTTGGAAGCCGAGCAATCTGGTTAAACGGTAAAGGAAGAAAAGATTGAAATTGCCAATCCCCGTAGCAAGTGTATTCAGGTATTCGATAGAGTGGGTTATATATTCAAATAAATTTTCGTTTTTGCCTTCGTTTTTTAGTAGCAGCTCCAGAATTTCTCCCCATAACAAGATGATATTCATTTTAAATATATCGAAATATAAATTCGAAAGATTGGCAATAGGAAAGGTGGATTTCAGTTTGTGTAAATTGGATTTTTCATTTTCAAAATATTCGATTTCTACTACTTGCATCAGATGCAATGGCTGGCTTTTCTTCTTAAAAAGTAAGGATGAAGATATCATAGACAGATATCCCTTTTCCAGCGTATAGACATGGATGATTTTTTGTGTATCAGAATAATTGATCGATTTTAATATGATTGCTTTACAAAGTTCCATCCTTAATTTATATCCGGATTAGCAACAACTTATAGATTCTGGTTCTTTAGAAACTCACAGAGTTGCTGTGTGGCTTTTCCTCTGTGGCTGATTTTGTTTTTTTCATCAATAGGCATTTCGGCAAAGCTAACGGGGAAACCGTTGGGTTGGAATATGGGATCATACCCGAACCCCCCTTCTCCTTGTGGTTCTACTAATATATGTCCGTCGACACGTCCTTCAAAAAAATATTCTTTACCGTTGAAAATTAAAGCAATTACGGTACGGAAACATGCTTTCCGGTTTGTAATTCCTTGCATTTCTGCCAATATTTTTTGCATATTGTCCCGGGAATTTTTTGCCGGGCCTGCATAACGTGCGGAATATACCCCTGGACGGTTATCCAAAGCTTCTATTTCCAGGCCGGTGTCGTCGGCGAAACAATCGTAGCCAAAATGTTCTTTGATATACTGAGCTTTCTGTAAAGCATTACCTTCAAGGGTATCGTGGTCTTCAGGGATATCTTCGTGGCAGTCAATTTCAGATAGGGAAATAATTTCATGCTGACCTTCCAGAAGACGGCTGATCTCTTCTAATTTATGCCGGTTATTTGTTGCAAATACTAATTTCATAGTAGATTTATTTAATGTCGCTTTAAGGTAAATTCCCTATTTATATATTTATTTGTTCAGTTATTCCATCCTGAAAGTTATAAAATTTGAACGTTACAAATATAAAGGAATTTTTGATTTGTCTGGCTGATTGTATGGAGATACCCGTTAGGGTATTGAATGAGCTGTTGTATAGTTGAGATGTAAATTACCGCTTATTGTATTTGAATAACTGAATTGTGTTTTTTTAGTTTATATTTGCGTAATAAAAAAGAGCTATGGAAAAAGGGGTTGTTGTTAAGTCTACCGGGAGTTGGTACATGGTCCGATTGGAGAACGGTATTTTGGTAGAATGCCGGATCCGGGGAAAATTCCGTATTGAAGGGATACGGACAACAAATCCGGTTGCTGTCGGGGATGTTGTTGGGGTAGAAGAAAATAATGATGGTTGGGTGATTACGGTTATTGAACCCCGGAAAAATTATATTATTCGTAAAGCAACCAATCTTTCCAAAGAATCTCATATTATCGCTTCTAACGTAAATCAGGCTCTTTTGGTTGTGACAGTAAATCATCCGGTTACTTCAACCGTATTTATTGATCGTTTCTTGGCCGGATCTGAGGCATATAATATTCCTGCAATCCTGGTTTTCAATAAGATTGATTTATATGCGGAGGAAGATCAGGTTATGTTGGGGGAGCTCATGGCAATTTATAGGAAAATAGGTTATTCTTGTTTTGGGGTTTCTGCTTTGACGGGTGAAAATATAGATAAAATCCGGATGTTGTTAAAAGATAAAGTCACTGTATTATCCGGTTTGTCCGGTGTGGGAAAGTCTTCTTTGATAAACTGCATAGAGCCGGTGTTAGAGCTGAAGACGGCGATGATTTCTGATGCCCATGATTCCGGCAAGCATACTACGACTTTTGCGGAAATGTTTCCTTTGAGTGAAGGCGGATCTATAATAGATACTCCTGGCATTCGTAGTTTTGGGACAGTAGATATGAAAAAGGAGGAAATTTCTCATTTTTTCCCCGAAATTTTTGTAAAATCTTCTGATTGTCGCTTTTATAATTGTACGCATACCCATGAACCTGGGTGTGCTGTGCTTGAAGCTATTGAAAAGGATGAAATAAGCGAAAGCCGTTATAGCAGCTATCTGAGTATGTTGGAAGAAAGTGGTAAGTATAGATAAAATCAAGATTAAAAATGAAAGGCCGGATTTTTTTGGTCTTTAGTTTTTAGTTTTTAGTTTTTGTATTATCTTTGCGCCGTTTTACTTTAAAGATAGTGGACAGATTGAGAGAATATAAAATCGCATTCAGGGGATTAGGAGAGGGAAAGCACTCTTTTGAGTTTGTTTTGGATGAGGCGTTTTTCGATTGCTTTAAAGCAACACAAGGAACGCAAGGGACAGTTGATGCGGTGATTGAGATTGTGAAGAGTTCATTGTTGATGGAGGTACGAATCAGGGTAAACGGCACAGTAAAGGCTGTGTGTGATCGTTGCCTGGGTGAGGTAGACTTACCAATAGAAGGTGAAATGAATCTTTATGTCAAGCAAAGCGAGCGGGAGGAAGGAAACGAAGATGATTATATTATTGTTTCACCGGAAGATGATTTTTTAGATATGAGTTCATACCTTTATGAGACTTATATGTTAAATTACCCGATGCGGGTGGTTCATTCGGATGGAGATTGCGACAAGGACATGCAAAGTATTCTGGATGAATATGTAAAAGAAGAAGATGAGAAGCCGACAGACCCGAGATGGGACGAGCTTAGAAAATTAATTAATAACTAAATAAATAACAAAGAAATGGCACATCCGAAACATCGAACCTCAAAACAGAGAAGAAATAAGAGAAGAACGCATGATGCGATTACGGTAACCGCTATTGCGAAGTGCTCTAATTGTGGTGCTGCTGTACAGTATCATACAGTATGTCCTGAATGTGGATATTACAGGGGAAAGTTGGCTATTGAGAAAGCAGTAGTAGCATAATCTTGACACTTCAAGGATTGTTTTAAATTATACACGGCCAGCCTCCTGTTTCCAGGGGGCTATGGTTGTTTATGTAATTCCAGAATTTTATTAGTTTATACCCTTTGACTATTGAGGGATAACATCTGATTATAATTTTTTTTACTATGCAGATGAATAGGCCAAGAGCTATAATAACCGGAGTTGGGGCATATTATCCCGATTATATCCTCAATAATGAGGAATTGAGCCGGATGGTAGATACTTCTGATGAGTGGATTATGACCCGTGTAGGGATCAGGGAAAGACGGATATTGAAGGATCCTGCCAAAGGTAGCGCGTGGATGGGAGCCCGGGCCGTTGAGGATCTTTTGAGAAAGACCGGTACTAAGCCTGAAGAAGTAGACTTATTAATTTGTGCTACTGTGACTCCGGACATGCATTTCCCTGCTAATGCCCAGATCATTGCCGATATGGTTGGAATAAAAAATGCATTTGGTTTTGATTTAAATGCAGGTTGTTCCGGATTTCTTTTTGGTTTGGTTACAGCTACTCAATATGTAGAGAGTGGAAGATACAAGAAGGTGGTATTTGTAGGATGTGAGAAAATGTCTGTGATTACGGATTATACAGACCGTAAGACTTGTCCTTTATTCGGGGATGCTGCTGCTGCTGTATTGCTCGAACCGACAGCAGAGGAACTCGGTGTGATGGATCACATCCTGCGTTCTGATGGTATGGGACGTGACCATTTATATATGAAGGCCGGTGGATCATTGAATCCTCCTTCTATTGAGACAGTTACGAATCGGGAACATTTTATATATCAGGATGGTCAGTTTGTGTTTAAGCATGCTGTTACCAAAATGGCAGATACTGCTGTAGAAATAATGGAGAAGAACCATTTGGCGGCAGATGATATATCCTGGCTGGTACCTCATCAGGCAAACCTGAGAATTATTGCAGCAACAGGTGATCGGATGGGACTTGATCCATCTAAAGTGATGATCAATATTCAAAAATATGGTAATACTACTTCAGCTACTATTCCCTTATGTTTGTATGAATGGGAGGATCAGCTTCACAAAGGAGATAATTTAATTCTAGCTGCCTTTGGAGCCGGATTTACCTGGGGCGCAATTTGGTTGAAGTGGGCTTATGACCCAAAGAAATAAAAAAGCCGCTTATGCGGCTTTTTTATTTCAATTACTTGTTATATCTTCGGTCTGAATTTAGGTTTTATGGATCAGGATCGTTTTGACATTGATTATGAAGGGAGCCGAATTCTGGCAGATACCAGAGTTAACGGAGATGTGAAATCGAATAAAGACATTTGTTTGAACGGTTTTATTGAAGGTAATATATATTGTGCAGGCTGTGTCATTATCAATAGAAATGCTGTGGTAGATGGAGATGTCGATTGTGAAGCTTTATTCCTGAATGGTAAGATTACAGGAAATGCATCTGTAGACCATAAATCGGTCTTGGGAGCAGATGCTGAAATTCGGGGAGGACTTATAACTACTTCTCTGGAGATTTCTCCCGGAGCAAAAATCGGGTTAGGATTAAAATTGAAAAATGCATCGAAATAAACTAAGGAT
>URJC01000023.1 GCA_900548135.1 uncultured Odoribacter sp.
GATTCTGGTCAATGAATTCCACTCCTGTAATCGCTTTTAAGTCTCCCGAGAGTTTATCAAAACTTCCGGTACGATCAGAATAATCCCCATAATATTTTTTTAAAGCTGGCACCAAGATCTTTTTAATTAAAGTGCTTTTACCAGAACCACTTACACCGGTTACTGCAACCATAACTTTCAATGGAAAACTGACTGTAATGTGTTTCAGATTATTTTCTGTTGCTCCGGAAATTGTTATCTTTTTGTTCCAGGTACGTTTTTCTTTTGCGACTTCAATCCTGCGTTTGCCATAAATATAATCAGCTGTTAACGTATTGGCCTGTTTCAGCTGTTTCATATCCCCCTGAAAGACAACTTCACCACCTAAACGTCCTGCTAATGGTCCGATATCGATAATTTCGTCTGCCGCTTTTATAATATCTTCGTCATGTTCCACAACAATGACTGTATTACCCAGATCCCGGAGTTTTTTCAACACCCGGATCAGTTGTTCTGTGTCCCGGGAATGTAAACCAATGCTTGGTTCATCTAAAATGTAAAGAGAACCTACCAAAGCCGATCCCAGAGAAGTTGCTAAATTGATACGTTGTGATTCTCCGCCGGACAAAGATGAAGATAAGCGGTTCAAAGTCAGGTATCCAAGTCCGACTTCCAGCAAAAATTCCAGGCGGTTCCGGATATCTGGCAAAATTCTTTCTGCTATCTGCTGCTGGATAGGTGTCAATTCCAGATGATCAAAAAAATCTTTCAAGTCACTGACTGACATATCTACTAATTCCGGTACAGATTTTCCTCCGACTTTTACATAAGCAGCTTCAACTTTCAAGCGGGTACCATGACACAACGGGCATTTTGTCTTTCCGGTATACCTGGCAATCATAACCCGGTTCTGGATTTTGTATTTTTTAGACTCCAAATAAGTGAAAAAATCATAAATGCCTCCGAAATAGGAACAACCATTCCAGAGCAATTCTTTCTCTTTCTGGTTCAATTCATAATAAGGCTTATGGACAGGAAAATCCACTTTATGGGCATTCCGGATCAATTCATTTTTCCATTCACTCATTTTTTCACCTCTCCAACACATTACAGCATCTTCATAAACACTTAATGATTTATTCGGAACTACTAAATCTTCATCGATACCCAAAATCCGTCCGTATCCTTCACATTTAGGACATGCCCCAATAGGCGAATTAAAACTGAACATATTCGGGGTCGGGACAGTGAAAGTCATTCCATCTGCCTCAAAACGATTGGAAAAAGAACGAAGTTCTCCGTCAATTTCTATAAAACATTCTCCTTTACCTTCATAAATAGCTGTTTCTACAGATTCGGAAACACGTGAGACGGTATCCCGTTCCTCGTTGATACCAATCCGGTCAACGACTAGCCACAAATCTTCATCAGCCGGAATTTTCTTTTTACTTTCCAAAACATCGTCGATACGCAGAAAATCACTTCCGGCCTTCAAGCGTGCAAATCCCTGGCTAAAAAGTAACCTTAAAGTTTCAGGTTGATGCAAATTTTCAGGACGGGAGAGAATAAATGCTGTTTTACCCGTATGAGCCAGAATATAACGGGCAATATCATCCACTTGATCGCGTTTTACTTCCCGTCCTGATACAGGAGAAATAGTCCGCCCAATCCGGGCATACAATAATTTAATATAATCGTAAATTTCTGTGGAAGTCCCTACAGTGGAACGCGGATTAGAAGTATTCACTTTTTGTTCTATGGCCACAGCAGGAGGGATTCCTTTAATATAATCACATTCTGGTTTATTCAGGCGTCCCAGGAATTGCCGGGCATAAGCAGACAGGCTCTCCACATAACGGCGCTGTCCTTCGGCATATAAAGTATCAAAGGCTAATGAAGATTTCCCACTTCCTGATACTCCGGTAATCACAATCAATTTGTTCAACCCTATTTTCAGGTCTATATTTTTCAGATTGTGCACCCGTATTCCCTTCAGGTCAATATATTGCTCATTCATAAATATTCATTTTCAATCTTACAAAGATAATGAAAATGTGCAATTGAGAAAAAAATAAAAGCACCCTTGCGCAGGGTGCTTTTAAGCGTTTGGAATATGTTTGGAAATACGTTTATAGTCCGTTAATGACTTTTGTTAATTATTCAGAAACTACATCAAACTGAACATCAACTTTCACTTCACGGTGAAGTTTGATAACAGCGGTATAAGTTCCTACTTCTTTGATTTCTTTCAGCATAATTTTTTTCCGGTCGATATCAAATCCTTGAGCCATTAAAGCTTCTGAGATCATGATATTATTGACGGAACCAAAAATTTTACCTGTACTGCTGGTTTTTGCTCCGACAGTCAATTTGATTTCTGTCAATTTAGCAGCTAATTCTTCAGCCTCAGCTTTCAGTTTAGCTTCTTTGTGGGCCCGCTGTTTTATATTTTCAGCAACCACTTTTTTAGCAGCTTCAGTAGCCAAAATTGCATATCCCTGAGGAATCAGGTAGTTACGGCCATATCCGGGTTTTACGTTAATAACGTCATCTTTGTGGCCCAGATTTGCGATATCTGTTAATAATATAATCTGCATTTCGTGTCCTCCTTTTATTATTTCATCAAATCGGTTACGTAGGGCAACAAAGCAAGATGTCTTGCTCTCTTTACAGCAGTTGCAACTTTTCTCTGATATTTCACAGAAGTTCCGGTAATTCTCCGGGGAAGAATTTTTCCCTGTTCGTTTAAAAATTTCTTCAGGAATTCAGGATCTTTGTAATCGATGAATTTGATTCTTGCTTTTCTGAAACGGCAGTATTTTTTCTTTTTAACATCCACCGTTGGGGGGGTCAGATATCTGATTTCACTTTCGTTTTGTGCCATGACTTATTTCTCCTCTTGTTTAGCTAATTTACTTCTTCTTTTTAAAGTATACTCATAAGCATACTTGTCTAATCTAAACGTTAAAAAACGAATAACTCTTTCGTCGCGTCTGTAAGCAGTCTCCAGTTTATCAACCAGTGAACCTTCTGCTTCAAACTGCAACAAGTGATAGAATCCGGTCGTTTTTTTCTGGATCGGATAAGCCAACTTGCGAAGTCCCCAAGCTTCCTCGTGTTCAATCGTGCCACCATTCTCGGTGATAGCGCTCTTGAATTTTTCTACCGCTTCCTTTATCTGCTGTTCAGATAAAACGGGAGTTGTAATGAAAACGGTCTCGTAATGATTCAACATAATGATTTGATTATTAGTATAAAAATAATTTATCGGGCGCAAAGGTAGTATTTTTGCCTGAAACAAACAAGAAAATAGGCAGTTAATCTGTTATACCTTCCCCGGGTTTTATTTAATAATCCCTTCCATGTTTGTTCGCTTAACCGTATGTGATACTATAATCAGTAATAAATAATTCTCATTTCAATAAATCTTCATTCTATTTAATGCCCGGTGGTAGGCTGCGGCATGACGGTTATGTTCCCGCAGAGTACGGGAAAAATAATGTCTGCCAGAAAAATCATCTTTGGCACAAAAAAACATATAATCATGATGCTGATAGTTAAGAACAGCGTCAATTACTTTTATTGAGGGCATACGGACCGGACCGGGAGGAAGCCCGGCATATTTATAAGTATTGTAGGGGGATTCAATTTCCATATGTTTATCTAAAACACGCTTTAATGAAAAATCCCCTAAGGCAAATTTCAAGGTGGGGCAAGCCTCCAATTTCCAACCTTTTTTTAACCGGTTGATATAAACTCCTGCGATGGCAGGGAATTCATCTGTTTTATTTGTCTCTTCTTCCACAATAGAGGCTACAATAGTAATGTCCATGGGAGAGAGGCCTGCTTGGCTAGCTTTATCTAAACGTTCTTCATTCCAGAATCTGTGATATTCAGTATACATTCTGGTAATAAAATCTTCCAAATCAGTATTCCAGAATATCTGATAAGTATTGGGAATAAACATACCCAAGACATTTTCTGGTGTAAATCCCAGTTTTTTTACGTATTCAGGATTTCTGATTATTTTCAGAAAAGCACCGGAATCGATTGCCAACTGACGGGATAAGGTCCCTGCAAAATCTTCCAGTGTACGTATATTATTAAAAGTAAAACGAACAGCTTCCTGTCGTCCGGAGCGTAACATATTTATCAGCTGTTTGTTATTCATACCATCCAGAATACGGTACCGTCCGGCTTTAATTGACTGGGGATACTTTTTTAACTCAGCCACCTGTGTGAAAGTATAAGTATTCCGGATATATTTTTTATCTAACAACAACTGTTTTACTGTTTCAAAAGAATCTCCGGGCATAATAAAAATAATCCCATTGTCCGGGACCGTAACATTGGGACGTTGAAGGAAATAGTAATACCCACCCCCTGCAACACCAGCCAAAAATACCAGTAATCCTATTATAATTCCTACTATTCGTTTCATATCATGGACAAATCTTCATAACAAACTATTCTTCATTTCGAAAATACAGCATATAATAGTTCATATCCCGGTCCGGATCATATCCTTTCCGGATGTATTTCTTTTCTCCATGGATATAAACATGAAAATTTTTGTCTAATTTCAGTACATGTTTGAAATATTTTTTCTCATCTTTGACTGCATAATCAGAAACAGTAAACTCATTGGGAAGTTCCATATTATTATCGGTTTCATACTGGCATTTGAAATTTTCAAATGCATTAATTACCTCTGGTTCCTGAACGACTTCTTCCTTAAAACGATTTTCTGAAAAGACATCAGCATCTTTAAAAAAATTGATAGAACGATTCAGCATATCAATCTGGTCAGCCCGGGGAACATCGTTTTCTTGATTATAAATGTCCTTAACAAAGTTTTTACAAAGATTCAGATAATTGGAGGTCTGAAAATAACTATCATCCCCTGGTTGTAATCCCAGAAAATCAGTGGTCCAATATACGGCTTCTTTGGTGTTTGTTTTATCCAAAATACACACTTTATATCCATTTTCCCGGTTTACATTAAAAACAATACAGGCTTTATCCAATTTTTTGATATTAATTCCGGATTCACCTACCAATTGATAAGTATTCTGATTCATTACAATTTTCAGAAAGGTATCTTTGGTTTCGGATTTAAAAATACCAATGGCATCACAAACGCCTTCTTCTATATTGCAATTCCGGAAATGAACAATATATACTTCCCCGGATTTGATATTGGGATTATTGGATTGTTCAAACAAATGATTCGCAATTTCAACGGATTGCGGATAAAATTCCAATTCGTTATCGAAAACTGCGGTTATCGAAGCATAAACCGGATTATTCATCAGTTCATCTTCATAGGGCAGGAAATTATAATAAGCATCTTTTTTAAAGGCCGAAAGAAAATAACTTTTCAATAAATTCAGTATATCTGAATCATCCGGCAGAAAACAGCTGTCAGAAAGAGTAAGGGTTCCTCCTTCAAATTTATTCCCGACGTTGTGGATCACAATGTTAGCTATCTCACAATTTTCAAAATTTATCATTTTAAATTATTTTTATTTTTAAAACCTGAATTTTATACCCAAGTTCAGATTTTCTTTGAACTGCAATTTGCGGGAATAATTTTCATCATATATCGTTTCTGTGTAAATGGAAGCCGATATAAAATAATTAATTTTGAAACTAAGTGTCATTTTCCAGTTGGCTGTCAAAGGAATATGCTTTTTTTCTTCGTTGTCTTTTCCCGGATTTATGTATTTGTCTTTTCTTTCATAACTCATAAATACCTTTAATTCATTATTGACACTCATGATATTGAACAAGTTGTTCAATTTGCTGATGACATTCAACTGTGCACCGGCTTCCCGTTTATATCTTTTTCCTTCCTCTTTAACACCATAGCGTGAAGCCTGTATTTTTGCCGTATCCCGGACAAAATTCCATTTTCCGGCAATCGGGGAGAGTACCAGTGAAAAATTATCACTCGGCTTAAAATCCATACCCAAAGATAAAGTAAAATATCCCGGACTCATAAAATTTGCTACCAGTTTTTTGTCTTTATCTTTCGGATAATCGTAAGAATTGAATAATTGGGTCAACATATTAAACTGGGCTGTATAATACCAATGTCTGAATGCCTTTTGACCCAATTTGGAGTTTAATTCAAAACGGTCTTCATTTTTACGGATTTCTTCACTACCATTTTTCATAAACCCAAAACGGTAATGCATCCAGTTTTCCCAACTCGTTTTATTCCGGTTATAGTTCCAATAATAACGCAAATTACTCACCAATGACAAGGAATTCTCACCACCACTGGCCCAGTTTGCCAATTTTCCCTGACTCATAGCTAACTCCACCTCGGAATAATAGGTCCAGTAACGTCGGTGCAATTCCCCGATAATTGGTTCACGCATCGTAAAAAAGTTACTCGGCAACACATTGGGAATTTCGCCGGGGGGGGCTTTCTTCTGGATAACTGGTGTCTTGTAAATATCTTCGTCCATATATATTTTTAGACGATTACCTTCAGGCATTACCTGTATCCAAGTCCCCAATGTATCCCCCGTTCTGTTACAAGCCCAAAAACGATAAAACTTCATTTGTCCGTTATTGGCCCAAAAACGGATGGAATTATCAGCCATATTCAAAACTTCCAGAAAAACAGAGTCCCGGCTGGCTTCACGAAGCCAGATATAGTTAGAGTCTCCTTGAACATAATTGACAAAAGTTTGTAAATCCGTATTCAGATAATCGTCAAAATCACCCGTTAATATAGATTCATTGTTCCTATAAAATTCAATGCTATCGATTGTAATGAATTGCTGTAGTGTACTCAAAGCTTTCTCCTGTGAAGCCATATTCTTTGCAGTATATCTTTTCAAATATTCAACCACATATTTCAAGCGACGGTTTTCTGCATATTGTATTAAGGTATTGATGGCTTTATTTATTTCCGGATCATCAAAATTCTCTTTTTTCAAATTCTGGATGGCATACCGTATTGCTGGTGTCTCTATAAAGCTGTTTTCCAGTGGTTTATAATTCAATCGAGTAGGAAGGGTGGGACCAGAATATACCCGTTCTTTCACAGGAACCATGGGTAATTTCCGAATTTTCAAAGTGTCCAAATCCTGAGCAACAACAGCACTAATTCCAATAATACAACAAAAAACGATTAGAAAAAAAAGTTTCATAGTCAGTTTATTTAAAAGGAGAATCCGGTTCTTTAGCCATCAAAGAATAGCTCAATTTATCCACAAGTCCGGGTAACCATTTACTTAAGAATACTGCTAATTTCCCTTCTACAAAAGTCATAATAATTTCTCTTTTCCTTTTCCGGATTCCTTTCACAACAAGGGCTGCACATTGTTCAGCTGTCATCATGTGTTTTTCATCCCTGGGACTTTCACCTTGCTGATGTCCGGCAGCATTCAGTGCAGTTTTACGGATATTAGAAGCCGTAAAACCCGGAGCAGCAACTAAAACATGTAACCCTTTTTTCCTGTTTTCGATCCGGACTGTATTCAAAAAACCACGCACAGCAAATTTACTGGCTGCATAACCGGTTCGTCCCGGCAAACCTATAAAACCGGCAATTGAAATAATTCCCACAACACTGCCTTGGGTTTTCAGTAAATAAGGAAGAGCATATTTCGTACAATAAACTGTTCCCCAGAAATTTACATCCATCACTTTATGTAAAACTGTTATATCCAAATCTTCCAATAAAGCCCGCATAGAGATTCCTGCATTATTGATAAGTACATCTATCCGGCCATAGTGGATATAAGTTTGTTCAATCAATTCTTTACATGCCTGTTCTTCAGTTACATCTGTCCGGATAGGTAAAACAGATACACCCAGACTTTTTAAATCCCGTTCTATATTTAATAATTCTTCTATATTTCTGGACGCAATAGCCAATTTTGCTCCCTGATGCGCAAGCTCATATACCAATGCTTTACCAATGCCAGAAGAAGCACCAGTAACAATAACAACTTTATCCCGCATAATAAACTAATTACAAACATTCTTTTGACAAAGATAATAATAATTGAAAATCAGAAATTGAAAATGAATAAATATTTGAAAGAGTGAAGGTAAAAAAGAAAAACGTATGATCAAAACAATATGTCCTATAATTTATATTATGTAAAATAATATTTTTTTCATAAAGGGGAGTATCGCATCCCCTTTATTCTTTTTACTATTTAAAATGATTCCAATTTCTTTACTGTTTCGTCATAACCCTGCTGATATTTAGGATCTCTATTTCTCAGTTTGAAATAAATTCCTTTCAAGGTTTTCATAGCATTTACTTTGCCTTCCTGGGCTGTTTGATCATTACTTTTTTCCATCAGTGCTAAAGCTTTTTCAAAATATGGTACAACAACTTCATAAGCTTTGTATACTTTCTCGACAGCCGCATTATATTCATTAACGTCAGCAATTGCGTTCAGTTTTTCCTCATCTTTAAGAATATCCGTCAGTTTCAAATTTCCGATAGAATATTGTGCAATATAATCATTAGGATCTATAGCCAGCGCTTTTTCATAATATTCTAAGGCTTGCTGTGGTTTTTCCATTTTTTCGTACAGGCCTGCTTTAGCACGGTAAAAAGAGGTATTTTTAGGGTCCTGCTTAATGGCTTCATCCAAATATTTTTCAGCTTTTTCAGGATCCGGATTTTTACCTAACAAATAATGATTGATTAATTCCACCAACAAATATGAATCTCCCGGGAATTTCTCATAACCTTCAATTAAATATTTAGCGGCTTCCTCTTCTTTACCCTGAGCTTTCAGCATGCTCACCAAGAATGCATAACTACGTCCTAGTTCATAATTATAACTGATTGCTTCTTTATAATATTTTTCAGCCTCATCATATTTATTTGATTTCTGAGCAGCAATACCGGCATTAAAAATGATAGCAGTATCAATGACAACAGCTTGTCCTTCTTGCGTCATTATCGGAGTTTTTCTGATTTCCAATACTTTTTTAAAAGAAGCCAGGGCACCTGCAAAATCCTGAGCGCTAAAACGGCTTACAGCATCATTGGTATAATCTATAATTAAATTTGTGTATTGAGTTTCCAGTTTCTTGTCATATTTTTTCTTTACATCCAACTCAATCACTTTTTGATAGGCTTCCCAAGCTTTATTCAAGGCATCGGAGTCTAATTTTTTATAATCTTTGTTTTGACTTTCAAAAATAGCCTGGTAAATCTGACCTTTGGTAAAATAAGCTTTGTCCCAATTTACACATGCTTCATGTGTGATTGCTTCATCAATCAGTTTTTTTGCCTGATCCAGTTTACCAGAAGTGAAATAGCTGATCGCCTGTGTTACTTTTCCTTTTTGTGCATAGGTAAAAGTAGCACAAAAAAGTAAAATCATAATAAAGGATAGTTTTTTCATACGTACAAATATTATAATTAATTTATTATATTTCTCCACGTAACAACGTGTTTGGGATTATTTTTGTTATTCTTCACTATTATTATTTACGGCTGATTCTTCGTTTGCTTCACTTATTTCTGTGGTTCCCTCTTCATCTTTGGAAGCTGAAACTTTAGCTACAGCAGCAATAGAATCTCCATTTCTCAAGTTGATTAATTTAACCCCTTGTGTATTACGTCCCATCACTCTCAAGGAAGACACATCCAACCGAATTGTCAAGCCAGAACGATTAATAATCATTAAATTATCATCATCTGTGACGTCAATTAAAGCAATCAGGTTACCTGTCTTATCTGTCATATTGATAGTCTTCACTCCTTTTCCTCCCCGGTTAGTGATACGGTAATCTTCTATTGCTGAACGTTTACCATATCCGTTTTCTGAAACAACCAGGATGTTAGCGTTCGTTGGTTCAACGCAAACCATGCCGATTGCTTCATCTGTTTCTTCCATCCAGATTCCCCGTACACCGGAAGCTGTACGTCCCATCGGCCGTACTTTCGCTTCCGGAAAACGGATTGCTTTTCCGGATTTAACGGCAATCATGATATCGTTCTCTCCATTGGTTAGTTTTGCCTCCAACAATTGGTCTCCTTCCTTTATCGTGATTGCATTCACTCCATTCTGACGAGGCCGTGAATAAGCTTCCAGGGTTGTCTTTTTGATAATACCTTTCTTGGTACAAAGTACAATATAGTTGCTATTAATATAATCGTCATCCTTTAAGGATAATAGATTGATATAAGCTTTCACTTTATCATCCGGCTCAATATTCAGTAAATTCTGGATAGCACGTCCTTTAGATTGTTTTGTGCCCTCCGGAATATCATACACCTTTAACCAGAAACATTTGCCTTTTTCTGTAAAGAAAAGCATTGTATTGTGCATAGTAGCCATAATCATATGTTCCAGGAAGTCTTCATCCCGGGTCGCAGATCCTTTCGAGCCTACTCCTCCTCTGTTTTGCACTTTATATTCAGACAATGGAGTACGTTTAATATATCCCATATGTGAAATGGTAATCACCATTTCTTCATCAGCGTAAAAATCTTCCGGATTGAACTCTTCGGAAGCATAAACAATATCTGTCCTTCTTTCATCCCCGTATTGTGCTTTTACAGCCAACAATTCGTTTTTAATGATTTCCATCCTCAGTTCAACTTTGGCCAGAATTTCATTCAAGTGAGCAATCAATTTTTCAATTTCCTCGTATTCTCCTCTCAGTTTCTCTTGCTCCAGTCCTGTCAATTGGCCTAAACGCATAGCGACAATCGCACTCGCCTGCTTGTCCGTCAAACTAAAACGGTCCATCAATGCAGTCTGGGCTTCTACCGGAGTTTTAGAAGCCCGGATTAATTTAATGACTTCATCGATATGATCAGAAGCAATAATTAATCCTTCCAGAATATGTGCTCTTTCTTCAGCTTTCCGAAGCTCAAATTGAGTACGCCGGATAACCACTTCATGCCGATGGTCTACAAAATAATGGATAAGATCTCTCAGGTTCAGTAATTTGGGACGTCCGTGTACCAAAGCAACATTATTCACCCCAAAGGAAGACTGCAAAGCCGTATGTTTCAGCAACGTATTTAAAACGACGTTGGATATAGCATCTTTTTTAACATCGATAACAATACGCATACCTTCCCGGTCAGATTCATCATTGATATTAGAAATACCATCGATTTTTTTCTCATTGATTAAGTCGGCAATCCGGGATATCAGTTCTGCTTTATTGACCATATAAGGGATCTCATGCACAATGATTTTTTCCCGTCCGTTAGGCATCACTTCTACCGATGTTTTCGGACGGATAACGATACGTCCCCGGCCGGTAAGGTATGATTCGCGTACACCACTATACCCATAGATAGTACCTCCTGTCGGAAAATCAGGTGCTTTGATAATCTTAATCAGTTCTTCTATATCAATATCCGGATTGTCTATGTAAGCACAAATGGCATCAACTGTATCGACGATATTATGAGGAGCCATATTAGTTGCCATACCTACAGCAATACCGGAAGCACCATTCACTAATAAATAAGGTATACGGGTCGGCAATACAGTTGGTTCTTTCAGGGAACCGTCAAAATTATCCATCATATCAACCGTATCCTTATCAATATCTACCAGCATATCCTCAGTAATCTTTGCCATACGGGCTTCTGTATAACGCATGGCAGCAGGGCTATCTCCATCTACAGAACCAAAATTCCCCTGACCATCTACCAATGGATAACGTAATGACCATTCCTGAGCCATTCGGACCATGGCCATATATACGGAACTATCACCATGCGGATGATATTTACCCAAAACTTCACCTACAATTCTCGCTGATTTTTTATAAGGCTTACCAGAAGTTAATCCTAACTCCTCCATCCCGAACAACACCCGCCGGTGTACCGGTTTCAAACCATCACGCACATCCGGTAAAGCTCGTGAAACAATCACTGACATTGAATAATCAATGTAGGATCTTTTCATCTCCTCTTCTACATTAATTTTAATAATTTTTTCTCCGCCGTTTTCCATCTATATATAAATTACTGTTAATCAAAATATTAAATAGGGATACACACGACATTTTCCCCTTTCCCTAAAAATCATACAAATGTAATAAATTCAATCGTTATAAAAAGAAATTGTGCTTTCTTTTTTAACGTTCAGGAATCTCCGTTACAAAGGTATCGTAAGCTAATTTGACATTTCCGGGTAATTCTTTTGCGACCTCCGAGGCCAATCCCATCTGATGGCCAATATGAGTAAGGTAAGTTTGCTTTGGATGTAATCGGCGGACTATCTCCAGAGCCTCCTGCAGATTAAAATGGGACATGTGTTCTTCCTTGCGAAGGGCATTGATCACCAGATATTCAACTCCCTTCAAAAGCTCCATTGAACTTTCAGGTATTGTTTTGGCATCTGTGATATAAGCAAAATTCCCGATCCGGAATCCGAGTACAGGCATTTTATAGTGTAACACCGGAATTGGAATTACCCGGATATCATCAATATAAAAAGGGGTATCATTTATGATATGGTAGTTAATTTCCGGTACCCCCGGATACCGAAAAGCCGCAAAAGCATAGGAAAAGTCTTTGTAAACCACCTCCCGGGTACCTTCACTGCCATATACATCCACTCCCCCCTGTTTCACCCAATTGAATGCCCTGACATCATCCAGACCTCCGATGTGATCTTTATGTCCATGAGTTAATAAAATAGCTCTGATATCCTTTACTTCACTACGTAACATCTGATAACGAAAGTCTGGGCCTGCATCTATCACCAATTTTTTTCCCTTGATTTCCAACATTGCAGAAGCCCTTAACCGTTTATCATGCTTGTCCGTCGATTGACAAACCGGACAATTACAGGCAATCACCGGAATTCCCTGTGATGTACCACTCCCCAAAATAGTTAATTTCATACGAACTTAAATTGTCTTCACAAAGATAACATATATTACAAAATTGGTGTTACCTTTGGATGTAAAATAAATGTTTCAATGTACTAATTATTCATGGGAAAATTGTATTTGATCCCCAATACGTTGGGAGAAACTGAAATCACAAAGGTAATACCAGCCGAAGTAGAATTACTGATAAAATCATTAAAAGTATTCGTTAGTGAAAACCCCAAAAATACCCGTCGATTTTTAAAAAAGATTGATAAGACTATTTTGTTGGATGAAATCATTTTCCTTGAATTAAGTGAACATTCTGAACGTAAAGACATTGAGACTTATTTACCTTATTTGGAAAAAAACGATGTGGGCGTTATTTCAGAGGCTGGCTGCCCGGGGATAGCAGACCCAGGAGCTGAATTGGTGGCTCTCGCTCACCGGCAACATATCCAGGTGGTACCCCTTGTGGGCCCCTCCTCCATTTTATTGGCTCTGATAGCTTCCGGACTCAGTGGACAACATTTTTCATTCAATGGTTACTTGCCGGTAAAAAGTAATGAACGGGTTAAAGCTTTAAAAAATTACGAACGGCGGTCAGCTATGGAAAACCAGACTCAAATTTTTATTGAAACACCTTACCGGAATCAGAAACTTTTTGAGGAGATGATACAGTATCTAAACCCTAAAACATTACTTTCAATAGCATGCGATATTACCACTGAAAATGAATACATCAGAACATTATCTATTCAGGAATGGAAGAAACAAAAACCGGAAATCCATAAACGCCCGGCCATATTCCTATTGTTGCTCCCTCAAATTTCCGGCAGATAGGTTGTTATTGCTTTTTATCATATAATACAACCAGGGTTACAGCAACTATTATAAATACAATACCCAAACCTCCTTGAAAAGTAAAGAACTCGTGAAATAGAATGATTCCAATTAATACGGCAGTTAGGGGTTCCATAGCCCCCAGAATAGAGGTCAATGTGGGACCGATGTGCTTTATTGCTTTTACCAGGGTCATATTGGAAATTGCTGTGGCTGGTAAGGCTAAGCCTAATATATACAGCCACATCCGGCCATTGGTTTCCAAACGTATACCTTCTGTCAAACCACCCTATCAGATAAAAAAAGAAGCTCCGAAAGCCATAACGTAGCAGGTTAGAACAGTGGAATCAATTTCAACAGCCCGGCTCTTTCTCACTCCTATGATATACCCTCCGTAAGAGAATACGGAAATACAGGCTGCCGTTATACCCAAAGTCACATTTCCCTGGCAGAAGTCAATATTTCCCAGAGAAAGCAAAATGGCTCCCACAACTGACATCCCAACTGCAATAAAAATAGCTCCGGATTTTCTTTCCCGGAAAAAAAGGGTCATCGCAAGCGCAACAGCCAGAGGATACATAAAATGAATAGTAGAAGCTACCCCACTGGCAATGTTCTGATAAGCGAAAACCAGACTTAAAGAAGTCACTGCCCGAAAGACACTTAATCCTAAAACAGCTCCCCATTCTTTCCGTTTTAACCGAAAATTATATCGGAATAACAGTCCCCAAAGAATCATACAGAGAGAAGCAATTCCCCAACGGTAGGATAAAACTTCAAATGGAGTGTAGCCATTTCCCAGTAATAATAAGGTAAAGCAGGGAGCTAATCCGAATGTAGAAGACGATACTGCTGCATAAGTAATACCCTTGATTTTACTCATTTTCGAAAAATTTCGGCAAAAGTAGGAAATGTATTTCAAAAGAAGAAATCAGGAGTAGTAACTCTTTACCCGGTCAAACGTAAAATTGAAATAAATCATGAATCAAACACGTATGGAAAATTTAGTGAAAATAACAGATGTTCTTGGAGACAAACAAGAGTACTATTTGGGACATATTTGCCGGACGATACCAAAATCCAGTCTACATCTCCCGGCTCCGGATACAGTTGAAAAAATCTGGATGGACAGTGACCGTAATATCCCGACCCTGAATAATCTGCAGCATCTTTTAAACCACGGGCGCCTATCAGGTACAGGTTATGTTTCTATCCTGCCAGTCGACCAGGGAATTGAACATACCGCAGGAGCATCCTTCGCACCCAATCCACTCTATTTCGATCCTGAAAATATCGTGCGTTTGGCTATAGCAGGAGAATGTAATGCGGTGGTATCGACTTTCGGGGTATTGGGTAGTGTTGCCCGTAAGTATGCACACCGAATTCCTTTTATAGTAAAACTTAACCATAATGAATTATTAAGTTATCCCAACAGTTATGATCAAATTCTCTTCGGAACGGTCAAAGAAGCCTGGAATATGGGAGCAATAGGAGTCGGGGCAACGATCTATTTCGGTTCACCGGAGAGTCGTCGGCAACTGACAGAGATAGCGGATACCTTTGAATATGCCCATCAATTAGGTATGATTACTATTTTGTGGTGTTATCTTCGTAATCCAGCTTTTAAAACAACAGAAACAGATTATCATGAAGCAGCTGATTTGACCGGACAGGCAAATCATTTGGGAGTAACGATACAAGCAGATATTATAAAACAAAAATTGCCCGTTACTAATGGCGGATTTACTGCTTTAAATTTTGGTAAAACGGATAAGAGAATGTACACCCAGCTGAGCTCACAGCATCCTATCGATATGTGCCGTTATCAGGTTGCAAATTGCTATATGGGACGGGTGGGCCTGATCAATTCCGGAGGGGCTTCAACCGGCAATAATGACCTGCGCGAGGCAATAATTACAGCAGTGATCAATAAACGGGCCGGAGGAATGGGGTTAATCGCAGGCCGCAAGGTTTTTCAGAAAAATATGGAAGACGGAGTTCAATTGTTACATAATATTCAGGAAATTTATCTGGATAATAGCATAACCATAGCTTGAAAACAACTAAGAAGAAAATAGAATTCCTAATTTTCTTCTTAGTTAGTCGTCTTATTGCTTTCCTTGATTGGCAACAGCTTCCATCATCTTTTTAATTTCTTCGGGATCACCCAGAAAATAATCATTAATCAGACGCAGGTCATCGTCAAAATCAAAAACATAAGGTACAGCGGTAGGCAAATTAAGTCCAACAATATCTTCATCAGAAATATTTTTCAGGTATTTGATAATTCCTCTCAAACT
>URJC01000024.1 GCA_900548135.1 uncultured Odoribacter sp.
GTTTCGGTCTTTTCGCACCATACTTAGAACGTCCCTGGCAACGTCCGGCAACACCGGCAGCATCCAAAGTACCACGAACCAAGTGGTAACGCACACCCGGAAGGTCTTTCACACGACCGCCACGGATCAATACGATGGAGTGTTCCTGCAAATTGTGACCTTCTCCCGGAATATAAGCATTCACTTCTTTTCCGTTGGTCAATCTAACACGGGCAACCTTTCTCATGGCTGAGTTCGGTTTTTTCGGAGTGGTAGTGTAAACACGTACACAAACTCCTCTTCTCTGTGGGCAAGAATCCAAAGCAGGAGCTTTACTCTTGTCCTCGATCTTTACTCTTCCTTTTCTTACTAACTGTTGAATAGTAGGCATTTTACAAGTACTCTTTAAAATTTATTATACTTTTCTCCAAAATGGAGTGCAAATGTACTTACAATTCTATTAACTACCAAATGATCTGGATTCTTTTTGTAAAAAAAGATAAGACTGTCAGAACTTTACATCAACATTCCTTTCATAAAAAAGAATAAAATAATTTTCAACGACCACTCAAAAATCAGACAGGATAAGGAGTTTCAAATGATTCTATTCCCAAAAGTTACTAACAGGACAAGCTTCTGAAAATCGGATAGATAGTGAAAAATCATCCAAATTATTTTCTACTATATAAACAGATATTCCTCACCTTTTCCGTTCGAATTGATGAAACTCTGAAAATCTCAATTATATAAATGACAAAAACTTTCATAGCAAAACCAGAAATTTTATTTGATGATGCTTATTTACTACATCACATCAATAGGATATATTAATTTTAATACCTCCCCAGGATTACTGAACGGTTTGTAAGCATTAAAAAACTCAGAAAATTTATTCCATTTTTATCACCCATTTTTATTCTTTAATTGTGTTTATAATTAGAAAAGGATTAAAAACTTTGTAAACGTTTTTTCATGAAATGGAATGAAGATGATATCGAATATATAATTGAACATTTAAATGTTCCTGATTCCGTGTGGGATGAAGAATTTATACAATGGCTGGAAAAATCGGACAACCAAAGACTTTTTGAAACAATATTACACCAACGCGAAGCTTTTCTCCGCCATGAAGATTATGGACATATCAATCCAGAAACAGAATATCAACGTTTCGTCAAACAAATTATGCCTACCAAACAAATCAGAATTTGGAAATGGACCGCAGGGGCAGCATCAATTGCCATTCTCTTTATAGTACTATTCTGGATCAGCTCAGAGAAAAATAATGAAGTTCCGGTATCAAAAATGGATAACCTATATAAAGGCCGGAAAACAGCTGAATTGGTATTAGCCAATGGACAACGGATAAAATTGGAACACCAACTGATCGAACTTCAAGAAGAAAACGGAATTAAGATTATCAATGACAGTAGTTGTCAACTGTCTTATCAGCCTATGACAACGCTCCAACCAAGCAAAAGAGAAGAAAATAAGCTGGTATATAATACTTTGCATATTCCGGCTGGAGCAGATTATGTAGTTTGTTTATCTGACGGAACAAAAGTACGGTTGAATTGTGAAAGTGAATTTCGGTTCCCTTTGACTTTTTCTAAACAAGAACGCAAAGTATACCTGGACGGGGAAGCTTTTTTTGAAGTAACTAAAGCAGAAGAATGGCCTTTTATCGTCGTTACGGATAAAATGGATGTCCGGGTGACAGGGACCCGCTTTAATGTCTGTGCCTATCAAAAAGATCAGGTAGTCTCTGCCACCTTGGTTGATGGCTCAGTAAAAATACGTACCAGCCGGAATACACCACAAGAAATATCCTTAATACCTTCCCAACAATTTAACCTTAATAAAAACACAGGGCAAACAGAAGTGAAAAAAGTTGATGTCAACCTATACACCGGATGGACAGAAGGCATGTTTGTTTTCAGGAATCAGCGTTTGGAAGAAGTCATGAACACTTTAGCCCGCTGGTATTCCATTGAAGTTTTTTACAAGGAACCAGCGGTAAAGGATTTGCGTTTATCAGCAAATCTGGGGCGGTATGAGCATATCGATACTTTACTACGTGTAATAAAGGCTATGGATAAAATAGACATGGAACGGAAAGATAATATAGTAATAATCAGTCAGAAATAAAAATAAAACGAGGCCGGATTCTGCGCCAACAATCTCCGGCCTTTTTGAGTTAATCATATAAGTTAAACTTAACCTATTACAAAAGTATGAAGAAAAACCGAAATGACGGTTTTCCCTTAAGGGGAAATTTGTCGGAAATTCTATTGCGTATGAAATTCACATTCGTACTATGCTTGTGTGCTATCGTACAGGTGTTCGCTGCTGTCAACGCGCAAACGGTAAGCCTGAAAAAACAAAACGCCTCTTTGGAAGAAATCATTTGGGAATTGAAAGAAAAAACGAGGTTTGTGTTTTTGTATAGTGACGAGGATATTGCTTCTGTTCAGGGAATCAATATTGACGTCAAAGATTTACGGATAGATGATGTGCTGACCAGATGTCTGAGAGGCACACGTTTAACCTATTCCATTGTGGATGAAACGGTGGTCCTGAAAATGAAGGACCGGAAATCATTGTCCAACCTACCTCAAGTGAAAGGCCATAAGGTTACAGGAGTTGTCACAGACAGAAATGGAAATCCGTTACCAGGAGTAACTATCGTCATGAAAGGTACTTCTCTGGGAGTCGCAACAGATCAGGAGGGAATGTTTATGCTGGAAGTTCCGAATGATGCTACCATCTTGATTTTTACAATGGTAGGAATGGAATCAAAAGAAATAAAGGTGGGTGAACAGACTCAACTTCAGGTGAAAATGGAAGAACAGGTAAATGAATTATCAGATGTTGTTGTAACCGGTATTTTCAGGAGAACAAAAGAATTAGCTACCGGAGCTTCCATCACAATTTCCGGAGATGAATTGAAAACCATCGGCAACCAGAATGTATTACAGAGTTTAAGAACACTGGATCCTTCATTCAAAATTATTGAGAATAACATAAATGGTTCCAATCCGAATGTTTTACCAGAGATAGAGCTACGGGGTACAAATGGAATTGCCAATTTGGACGCGAATTATAAAGGAAACCCCAATCAACCATTATTTATCCTCGATGGTTTTGAAACTTCTCTGCAAAAAGTAATCGATTTAGATCCTAACCGGGTAGAAAGCATCTCTATCCTGAAAGATGCTGCTGCAGCTGCACTGTATGGTTCCCGTTCTGCCAACGGAGTTGTAGTCATTGAGACGAAACAACCCGAACCCGGACATGTCCGTATATCCTATACCGGTGATTATGCGGTTACTACCCCAGATTTGACTGACTACAATTTATTGAATGCAGAAGAAAAGCTTCAGTTACAACTGGAAGCCGGGCATTTTGATTTGAAACCAACAGAAAACACAACAGCCTTAAAAGCAAAACTGGAATACTACAATCGCTTATTGGCCAATGTCAGGAGCGGAGTGAATACATACTGGCTATCCAAACCGTTGCACACTGCTTTCGAACATCGTCATACGCTCTATGTGGAAGGTGGCGACAAGGCCATTCGTTATGGGGTAAATTTCAGTGCAAAATTAGCACCTGGTGTAATGAAAGGTTCTTCCCGTAACACCTACGGAGGAGGTGTGGTACTTTCTTACCGTACCCAAGAATTAATTGTCAAAAATGACATGCAAGTAGAGTATGCTATCGGTGAGAATTCCCCTTATGGTGATTTTTCACAATATGCCAAATTGAATCCCTATTTCCGGCCTTATGCAGATGGCCGGGCAGAAGCTTTATTTGATCCGGATATGCCCTCTGATTTTAAAAAGGGAGTATACCGAAATCCGCTTCATGATGCAGTCCTGAACAATGTGGACCGGACCAAGACCTTTGATTTCAGGAATAATTTATCTATAGAGTGGAAAATCATCCATTCCCTAACTTTAATGGGACGACTCAGTATCAGTAAACAATCATCAAATGGCGAAGTATTCGTTTCAGCCAAACATTCAAAATATGTGAATATGGGGGATCCCACTTCAGACCCCGATAATTATTTATTACGTGGAGAATTCAGAAAAACAGACGGGAATGAATTCGGATGGAGCGGGGATATCAACCTCCGGTTTGCCAAAGATTTCGGGAAACATATGATGTATGCTGTGGCTGGTTTTAATATTTCACAAACAGATGCCCAATCCACAGAAATACAGGCACAAGGTTTTCCAAATGACAAAATGACAGATATTAGTTTTGCCAAGCAATATTATGAAGATACCCGTCCAACCTCCACCTACGACATCAAACGCCTGGCAGGTTTTCTGTTAACTGCTAACTACGCCTATGATTCAAAATACCTTTTAGACTTATCTCTAAAAGTGGATGGTTCCTCTAATTTCGGTTCAAATAATAAATATGCACCAGTATGGTCAGTCGGTCTCGGCTGGAATATCCACAAGGAACGTTTATTGGCCGATTGGGGAAAAATCTCTTTGTTGAAATTACGTGCTTCCTACGGTGTACAAGCCTCACAGAATTTTGCTCCTTTTCAGGCCATGCAAATATATGAATACAATGCAAGTCATCAATACAACGGTATTGTTTCTTCATCTATCAAAGGCCTTGGGAATCCGGACTTGAAATGGCAGAAAACCAAAACCTGGAATGGCGGTATCGAAGTCGGACTTTGGAACGATCGTTTGATTTTGATTGCCGATGTATATACCCGCAAAACGTCCAGTCTATTGTCCCCGGTAACCATAGCTCCTTCTACTGGTTTTACTTCTTATACAGCCAACATCGGGGAAACTGAAAACAAAGGAGTCGATGCTTCTATCCGCTATACCATCATCCGCCAACCCCAAAACCGGATTTCATGGAGTATAAATGGTTCTATGAGTCATAATACAAACAAAATTACGCATATCAACAATGCCATGAAAAAATATAATGACAATATGATTGCAGCCAACACCAACACCAGTACACCTCCGCAACTATATCTGGAAGGTAATTCGATGAATGCCATTTATACTGTCCGTTCTTTGGGTATTGATCCGGCCACAGGTAAAGAAATGTTTCTGGACCGAAACGGTAAAATCACCTATAATTGGGATTCCCGGGATTTGATTGTTGCCGGAGACGAACGTCCGGACCTGGAAGGTGTTGTAGGAACAACGTTCATGTACAAGGACTTTACGTTAACTGCCAATTTCCGGTATCAATTGGGTGCCCAAAAGTACAACCAGACAATCGTCGACCGGGTGGAAAACGCAAATTTATACGATAATGTCGATCGCCGGGTATATGAGAAAAGATGGACACAACCAGGAGACGTTACTTTCTACAAAGATGTGAAAGATACTGAGGTCACCCGGGCAACAAGCCGGTTTGTGCAGGATGAAAATGTATTTTCCTGTGAATCAGTGAGCCTTTCCTACGACCTGTCGGTAAAGAAAGTATTAAAGGCTATCGGTGCCGAACGAATCCGTTTCACAGGTTATCTCAACGAATTGTTCCGGGTTTCTACAATTAAACAGGAACGGGGAATTTCTTACCCGTTTACTAATCGTTTTGCTCTTTCTGTAAATGTTACTTTTTAATTGGAGGATTATGAAAAGGATGATAAAACAATTATATGTCGCAGGCATTGTATTCCTGCTAGGTTTAACTTCCTGTAATGACTGGCTGGATGTACAATCTAAAATAGATATCAAGGAAGATGGGATGTTCGACAGTGAAAGCGGCTACTGGGATGCATTGGTAGGCGTATATGCAGGCATGGGTAGCACTTCTCTTTATGGAACAGCCCTGACTATGGGCACTTTGGACATAGTGGCCTGCAATTATGATATCGATTACGGATACTTTGATGAAGGGACCTATCAATTATCCCGTTATAATTACCTCAGTACCAATACACGGCCCAGAATTGATGCCATCTGGTCGGGAATGTATAATCTGATTGCCAATGACAATAATGTATTACGTAAACTGGAAGGAGCAGACAAAGGTATGTTTGAGGGAGACAACTATAATCTCATCAAAGGAGAAGCCCTGGCATTACGGGCTTATTTACATTTTGATTTACTTCGAATGTTTGGTAAATCTTTTGCCATGGACCCTCAGGCGGAAGCCATCCCATATGTGACTGAATTTGGGAAAGATAAAACTCCCAAAAGTACGGTTAATGAAGTCGTGGAAAAAGCCTTAAAAGATCTCAAACAAGCCGTTGTTTGCCTGAAAAATGACCCTGTACAAGACAAAAATTTTGAAACTGAAAACATTTATCTGTTGTATCGGCAAAACCGTATGAATTATTATGCAGCCCGGGCATTGATGGCCCGTATTTATATGTACCGGGGCACAGAAGAAGATAAAGAAAATGCTTTCAATATAGCCGATAGCCTGATCAACGAACAAAACGTTTTCAGCCTGTTAATGTCTAACCAAATGGGAACCAACCGAATCATGTCAGGAGAGATTTTTTTCAGTCTGTATAAAGATGATCTCTCAGACGTATTTAAAAATAATTACTCTTATTCCCTTGACCAGTATGGCAATTTACAACGGACTGGTAAATTGTGTGTCCGGAAAGACGTGATCGATGACATTTTTAATACAGCCCAATGGGGATATGTCCGGGACGGACGTTTAAAAAACCAATTTGTAGATTCTTATGCAGGATATTATTTCCTGACCAAATATGAACAGCGGGACGGGGATAATCAACCGGCACGTTGCAGGATCCCAATGCTTCGTCTGAGCGAGATGTACTACATTGCAGCAGAATGCACCAAAGATCCCGAATATGCAGCTGAGTTGATGGGAGATTTGTGGCGTGCGAGAGGTTATGGTATGCCTGATTTGGGAATTAATACCATCGAAGATGCCAAAGAGTTTGTGGCTAAAGAATACAGACGCGAATTTTATGGGGAAGGTCAATTGTTCTATTACTATAAAAGGAATCATACTTCCAGCATCCCTAATTGCAAAGTAGATATTACAGATAAACTGGAACAAGTGTATGTTTTCCCAATACCCGAAGATGAAAAGAATTTTTAATGTTCTAATAAAGGTAAAATTATGAAAATACGTACAATTTATATTTTGGGATTTTGGCTGGGACTATTTTTAATAAGTTCCTGTGAAAGAGATGAGAAATATGATTATACCGGTGGAAACCAAATCTATTTCAATATAGAAAAGGATAGTAGTGTTTATTCGTTTGCCACACAATCCAGTAGTGTAAATGAAGACACAGCCTTAATTCCCGTAGCCATATCCGGATTAGCCGTGAATTATGACCGTGAAATCAAAATTGAAGTACTGAGAACCGGAACAACCGCCAAAGAAGGAAATGACAGAGCCTCAGGTGCCCATTTTCATGTTGAAAAAACAGTATTGAAGGCAAATGAAATTGAAACCAATATTCCTATAAAAGTATTCCGCCAACCGGATATTGATGAAGCTGAAGTAGTCGTCATGTTAAAGATTATCCCGGAAGGAACTTTCTGGGGAGGAATGGGCGATGAAGTTTTAATCCATAAATTCAAAATCAACGATATCCTGACTCCCCCATCCAATTGGGATACTTATCTTCGACGTTATTTCGGAGACTACGGGCCTGTAAAATACCAGTTCATTATTGACAAACTCCACCGGTATGAATTTGAAGAGTCGGGAGAAGACCCGGTATCAGAAGCCCAATTAGCCTACTATCGGGATAAAATGAGAACTTATCTGGTGGAAGAAGGACCTTTATATGAAGAAGGAGGAATATTAGTAACTTTCTAAGACTTATAGAAATGAAAACATTAAAATATTATATCCCGCTTTTGTGGGTTTCTGTCCTGTTTATCTTACAATCTTGTTACAAGGACAAAGGGAATTATGATTACACAGAGATCAGTAAAATAGTTATCGACCAGGATTACGATATCCCGGAAAGTAGTGCCAGCCAAATGATCACTCAAGATGATACTTTAAAGATTATTCCTCTGATCACTTTAAATGGAATAAAAGAAGGCGATCTGGAATATCTGTGGGATTGCGCTTTACAAAATACCCAAAATCCACAATTCACCGAATTATCCAGGGAACGTGACCTGAACATTAAGTGTACCCTGCAAGCAGATAAGTATGACCTAAGGTTTAAAGTAACGGACAAACATACAGGAGTCAGTACGTATGCATATTACAATTTAACAGTCAATTCCATCACAGCGCGTTGTATCTTACTACTGTGCAAAGAAGGGCCCAATGAATATGATATTTACACCTGTCCGATTGACGCCACCCGCGGGTCTATCGTATATCAGATTGGAAAGAAGATGTACAGTGCCCGTAATGGCCATATGCTAAAAGATGCAGTAAAGTTAGTATACTGGAATAATATCAGTAGTGAATCTTTGCTTTGGGCACTGCAAACCAATGGGGGTGAAACATTGAGTGGTTTTGATCTGACAAAACATGGAGATGCGTCGGAATGGTTTTTTGAAACTCCGGCAGTAATACGCCCGACCAATATTTATGGGGATATAAACGGAAGGGAATATTTCCTATTGTCCGACGGAGGTGTTCATATGATCGATAATGAATTGGCACCCCCCTTTAAAGCCAGTTTAAAGGCTGGTGTTTCAGACGGTACGACTTACAATATAGAAGAAGCAGCTTATTTACAGACCAATAAAGCAAGACGCTATGCATTTTGGGATAAACAGCATAGTCGTTTTTTACAATGGGATTACAGTGCCGGTTGTTTAAAACCATTTGATGCAGTTGACCTGGAAGCAAAGCCCAATAGTTTCGACCCGAATCAAATGTCAGGGATGACTCCCTTGTGTTTCGGATCTTATGACGGAGGAAGATACAATCCGGCTTGTTCCTATAATTTCTTTAAGGGAAATGACGGACAAGTTCATTTGTTCACTTTCAAAGGTTCTGCCACAACAATAGAACCTGACCAACACCGTATTATTGATGCAGCAGTAGGATTAGGAGAAGCTGATTGTATGGCTGTATTTTCATATTATGATATGATTTATTACGCAAAAGACAATACCATATTTGTTTTTGACCCCAATTCCCCAGTAAGTGAACATCATGCCATCTATACAGACGAAGATCAGGATATCCGGTTTACCGGTATGCATTGCAATTACGATTTCGCCACTTTATATGTATCAGCACGGAAAGGGGATAAAGACTATGTATACCGTTTATATGTAACTTCTTCAGGAGACTTGTCACAACCAACAACTGCCCGGCCGGAAGTAGTACAAAAAGTAGGACCTTATCCCGAAATCGTAAATATGGAAATGTTATTCAAGAATTATTGACAGATGAAATATTGGATCATATTGTTATGCGGAATCATCGGGTTGATGTCTGATTTATCTGCTCAAAGCCGCTGTGTAATCCGGGGAGAACTTTCCGGATTACCAACGAATGAGGTACAAATCGTAAAAGCTACACTGGATTATCGGTATCATGGAGCTTATGCTGCCGTAAAGCAGGGAAAATTTGAATTTGTATTGGAAACAGAAGTACCGGAAGCTTATAAATTGATATTTGTGACCTCCTCTCCCCGGAAATGGTATACATATTTCTTTTTTCCGGACACGGATAAAATAAATTTTACCATTGATTCTGCCGGAACATGCAAAATAAGCGGTAGTCCTTTGAATTTATTGTATCAACAATTCAGGTCGGAGGAACAACAGGGATTCAGTACTTACAGCCAAAAACTAAAGGACAGTGTGATACAAAATAAATGTACTCCTGCTGTAAAGCGTAAACTGATGAACTTGTTGTCGGATCTGGGAAAGCAAAAAGAAAACTATGTACGGGAATATTTTTCAGGAAAACGCAATGAGGTCTTTTACTATTGGTTGATCGAAGAATTAAAAAAAACAAAAGAGAATCGGGAAGAATTAGGGGAAGAATTATTCACAGATTATCAGGAAATGGCAAAGCTCTACCCTCAACATCCCTACACAGATTTGGGTAAGACTTTAATAAACGGTTTAAATACCATTAAACCTGGCGGAAAGTATGTGGAATTTATAGCCCCTGATCTGAATGGTAATTTGATTAATATTACAGACAAAATCCGGGGGAAAATCGCCTTGATAGACTTATGGGCTTCCTGGTGTATACCTTGCCGGACAAAAGCAAAGGCGATGATACCTATTTATGAAAAATACAAAGACAAAGGATTTGAAATCGTAGGAATAGCCCGGGAATTTAAAAATACAGAGAAAATGAAAGAGGCCATTACCAAGGATAAATATCCCTGGTTACAATTAGTAGAGCTAAACGACCAGAATCAGATCTGGACTCGTTATATGCTCGGCAATGCAGGAGGAGGAGTATTTCTGGTAGATCCGAACGGAACAATCCTGTCTGTCAATCCAACACCTCAGGAAGTTGAAGCCGAATTAGTTAAACGATTCGGGAAATGAATAACCTTGCCATAGCAAAAAATATCCCATCTGACTTCCGGACGGGATATTTTCACTTCATACCGTCAAACACTCTTTTTCCCTTAGAAAAAAAATATACAACAGAGAAGCGGGAAATTCATTCCGCAAAATCTTCAATCCGGTAGTAATATGCGTTTTTACTGTATTCACGGAAATACCAAGTAAATCTGCAATTTCTTTATACTTCTTACACTCAATAAAGCATAATCGCATTACTTCTCCACACCGATCCGGTAATTCGTCAATCCGTTTAATAATATTACAAATCAATTCTTCATGTTGTTCATCATCCGGGCTCACATATTTTTCACCTTCCTGAAACTGTAATTCTTCGTGCCGGGATATCACTTTCAGATGAGTTAAATAATTCAGGGCATTATTTCGGGTCAGACTTAACAAATAAGGATACATCGGTTGCAAAAAATCAATAGATGCCCGGCGATTCCATACAACCAGAAAAACATCATGTACAATATCCCGTGCCACCTCAGTATCTTTTACCAAACTTATGGCATAAAAACACAATGGTCTGAAATATTGCTTAAAACATACTTCAAACTGTTTTCTGAATTCCTTTTCACTAAAATACCCTAAATTCACTACTTCAATGACATATAGATTGCAAACGCAAATATAAAATATTTATAAGAGGAATTAAAAAAGAATATGCCCAGGATATTCAGTAAACACCCAGAGCATATCCTTTACAAAACAAAACTAACAATCAGAGCCTTTCCCTGAGCACTATATCTATAGGTCGTGCAAATCCATCATAGCATTTATATAAAGTAGCATCATCCGCCATCCTTTCTTTTATATTAATCATCCGGACAATACCACCATTTTCACCTCCTTTATCTGAACCCACGATCAAACGATATTCCTGCTGTCCATATCCTTCCGGATCTTTTCTATTTCCATACACCAAAGGATTAAATTTGATAAAAGTAATCTCCTCTCCCGAAAAATCAATCTCTTTGCCTTTTTCATCCAAAGGAATTAATTTACGATTTTCTTTAGTTACCATATCAAATTGGTAAATCTGATTCCCCACTACATAGAATAAATAATAATAATAAGTATGTATCGCAAACAGATTCGCCTTTTCAATTTCAGGTGCCTCAAGCCGATAATAATACTTTTCCAGTTGCACAAAAGCATTTTTGTACATACTTCCCAAACCATGTAACCACAATTGTTGGTTTGCATCCCTCAAAATAATAAATGAACTACCGTAACTTTCATGTCTTGTATTTGCAGCATATACAAAATCTTTATCCGTAACCATGGGGAAAACTTCTTTTGTCACCGTAGGAATACGACAGGAAGTTCCATCCCAAGCCAATTCCAGCTGTACAAAACGGTTATGGTCCGTATCATAAAGCACTACAGGTGGTTCCCACTGATCATAATACCCCGCTCCTCCTGACAATACCACGGGAGCAACCTTGAATGTACCTTCCTCTCCTTCTATATTATTCCGGGGAAATTGATAAAAATCACCAGAACCCAATTGACGGCAATATACTTCCGTCGTAGTCAGTAATATATTCCGGGAATATTTCCAGTCCCTTGGAGCTATTGAAGCAACACAAGTAGGAATAAAAACTGCAGGAATCTGACCCATTTCATACTTATAATCAAAAGCATCTTCATAAGTCAGGTTTTCCGGATCCAAATAGCAAGTTCCCGTTTTAGTTATGAGAGTAATGCGATCCAAAGCCCCTGCATCACTATAATTCGGTTGAAATAAAATTTTAGCCGGTCCTTTTTTATTCGGAAGCTCCTCATCTTTCAAAAGGTCCCTCAACATCATTTCTTTCTCTCCTGCATACGAAATCATATCCAGTCTGGTACTTCCATTCTGGTCACAAAGCACAATCCATCCTGTTGTCGTCGCAATATTGACATTCAGTTCAAAAGAACGTCTCCAAGTAACTTGGGTCTGTCTATCCAACACTTGCAAAAAAACATCGTATTTACCAATCGGTAATTGTACAAAATAGTTCAGGCCCCTTTCTTTCCCAAGTTCGTAACGGGTTTCTTTTCCTTTTCCTCCCTGCAATATTGCAGTCCAGGTATAGTCATAGTGATCTTCCCGTTTACCCATAACTGAACCGTCCAAAACAGGTTCAATCTTCAAGGTGTCACTATCCTTAAATTTTACAACCATTTCCTCCGGGAAGTTGGTTATTTTCACTTCATTAATATCATGATAATCGTAATTCCCTTCATCATCATAACAGGCATAGCATACAAAGGTAAAAACGATTGATAATAGGCAAATTATATTTTTCATAATGCATCTTTTTTATTGTGCGTAAGGCCCCATGGTCATTTCTGTCACTCCATCCTCTTCATAAACGGTTCTATCGGCAGCTTTTTCGGCAGCCAGGTATTTTTTCATCGAACTTCCAATATAGGAAGCCCTATACACCATATACCAATAATCTAAAAACTTCTCTCTCTCTATTTTCATCACCTCACAAATCAAACGGAATTTTTTCGGCGAAAAATCTCCCAGCATATATTTATCCCAATACGGTGGTTGGGTTGTCATAAATTCTGAAAAAATCAGTGTGAATTTCAAGCGGTCAGTTCTCACCCAGGTTATCCGGTCGCCAGCTCCATAACTATAATATGTTTTAAAAAATTCATTTTCGTGCAATTCCATTGTAATCCTTTTTTCCTCTTTCTGCAAAGCCTCTGTTCGTTTCATCACAATTGGAATAACCAGGCTATTCTCTCCTGCTTTTATCACATATTGCTCCGCTAAAGGCTCTATATCTACTCCCGGTTTAATGTGTTCGAAAGCAAACGACAAATTGACTACCCGGTCGTAATCACATACATCTCCTATCGTCTTCACTTTTATACCAGCATGCAAAGTATCATTATCAACATATGTAAACGACACCCGTAACGTATCTGTATCTTCGTTCATATAAATCACATCTGCCCCGTGATAATCTTCATATTCAGATTCACACCCGTACCCGACTGCCAACAGGACAAAAAATAACACAATCAGATTCTTTTTCATATGCTTCATATTTTAACGATAATCAGTTTCACTTAATGGAAGTGGCACGACATAAGTCGTCTCATCCATTTTCATATCCTTTCCTTCTGAGAAAGAATAAATTGTCGGTTCATTCAAACGCTTGTAATAGAAAAATAATTGTCCCTCTCCCCAGAACTCCCGTTTATATTCTTCCCTAATCGTTTCCGCCAGCTTTTCATTATTGGGTAATTCCGTAAGTCCCCGGTTATAGAGCACTTTATTCAATGCTTCCAAAGCCTCTGTGTCATCTTTTGAAGCTTCTGCAATGATATAATACATTTCAGTTATCCGGATCAGCGGGATTAAATAGTTCAGGATAGAAGTCGTTGAGATACTTTCATATTTATGAAAACATTTATAATCCCTTCCTGTAGCACTAATCCATGTTGAAGAATATCTCCAATCCTTATCGGCCTCCTGGACAAAGAACTTATCCAGATTTTTCTTAGGCAAATAAGCTTTTGCAGGTTCCACATTTTCACTAAAATAATCCAGATAAATATCATTCCGTCCGGTATGATAAAGAGCAAACAATAATTCAGAAGAAAAAATCCGGTCAGCATTTTTATTGCCTCCCATCACATCACTGTACTTGGTAAACGGGAACCATTTTTCCTGAACATCCGCTACTTCACGGGCTGCAATAACAGCATTTTCCGTTTCGCCGGCATAGAGTAATACCCGTGCCTGCAATGCCTTCACTGCATAGTAATTCATTCGTTGTGTCCGGTAAGTTGTATGATTCAAACCATCTTCGGAATCTTCATTCCGGGGTCCGAATTCAATGATCGGATCAGAAGCTTTCAACAATCTCTCAGCTTTTTTCAGATCGACCATTACTTTTTCAATCACCTCATTTGCAGGCAATAAAGAACTGGCAGAGACAGAGTATTTTGTATTATACGGAATGGAAATTCCTGTCGGATTGACTGCATACACAGGACCAAACAACCGTAACATATCAAAATGCAGGAAAGCCCGTAAGGCATACGTCTCGCCCATGATCAACGACCGGTTTTCCCCGGTTAATATCTCTTGGTTAGTCTCTGCATATTCAAGCAGCTTGTTACAATTGGCAATCAAAGAATAGGCTTTTTCCCATATAGCCGCAAATTCCTCTTTAGCAAAATCAGTCGTATAATTATAGGTTCCCACTTTACTTACTTCTGTTGTATTTCCGGAAAAATCATAGCGTTGTGCCAATACTTCCACTCCAGTTACCAACAACTCCCCACCATATAACGAACGATGATTCAGTTCCACATAGATCCCATTCAAAGCAGTCCGAAATCCTTCGACAGTACTATACAATTGCCCGTCTGTCACCCGATCTTCCGGTTTTACATCCAGCCAAGAATCACAACCTGACACGATAAACAATAGCCCGACAAAGCAATCTGTAATTTTATATATTAATCTTTTCATAACCTTTTGATTTAAAACATAACAGACAAAGAAAATGAGAAAGAACGAGCAAACGGATATTCAATCCCTCTTTCTTCTGTAATGGAAGAAATGCGGAATAAATCAGTTGTATTAGCCTGCAAACGTAAAGACTGAATACCCAACTTTTGTATGGCCTCTGAATCAAAATCATATCCTACAGAAAGAGACTCAGCTTTCAGGTAATTTTCCCTCAACACAAAACGCGAAGATATAGGAGTTGATTCCGTGAGCGAAATAGCTTTAAACTTTGCGTGATCACCGGGCTTTTGCCAACGTTCATACAAAGCCCGTTTGTCCTGATTATAGCTTAACTGGTTTCTGGAAATATTTTCAACTTTCGTATAAGTAGCCTTTGTAAAAACATCTGCTCCAAAACTATACCTGAAATACATAGAAAAAGAAAAACCTTTATAATAAAAAGTACTACCGACTACCCCTTCCAGCTTTGGTTCGCTATTTCCAACAACCACTTCATCTTTCACATTATACTCAAAAGTATAATCTCCTTCCTTAGTCTGGAAAACTTCCCGTCCATCCGAAGGATTTATCCCCAGCGAACGGACAGCCCAAAGAGAAGTAGGACTACCT
Source organism: uncultured Odoribacter sp. (assembly GCA_900548135.1). Classification (GTDB taxonomy): domain Bacteria; phylum Bacteroidota; class Bacteroidia; order Bacteroidales; family Marinifilaceae; genus Odoribacter. The sequence goes on from URJC01000024.1 coordinate 15,580, forward strand.
CCATCGTAATACCTCACTAAACTCTTATTTTCATTTTCTTTATTAAACTGGTCCAGGCTGTTCCCAATATTTCTATATTCAGCCTTTTGATGCTTAAAATTAAAACTTAATGTCCAATTAATCCGGTCCTGCGGACGATA
>URJC01000025.1 GCA_900548135.1 uncultured Odoribacter sp.
GCTAACCGGGAAATAGACGCAGCAACAGCCACTGAAATGGCTAAGATCTTTTTAGAAGTAGTAGTTGCTCCATCATTCTCTAAAGAAGCTTTGGAAATTCTTACGAAAAAGAAAAATATCCGCCTGTTACAACTACCCCATATCAGTACGAAAGGAATCTCAGCCAGTAAAGCAAAAACAGTATTAGGAGGTTTACTAATTCAAGATTTGGATACCTTGCTACTAAATGAAGATGAATTGAAGGTTGTGACTAAACGCCAGCCAACAGAAACAGAAATGCGGGATTTGATGTTCGCTTGGAAAGTGGTAAAGCATGCTAAATCCAATGGTATTGCTATAGCCAAAGATCTTTGCACCACAGGAGTAGGTCCAGGACAAGTAAGCCGAATCTGGGCTCTTGAAAATGCAATTCGTCAGGGTGGAAAGCGTATTCCGGGAAGTGTAATGGCATCTGATGCTTTTTTCCCTTTTTCTGATTGTGTTGAAGCCGCACATCATGCCGGTATTACAGCTATTATTCAACCCGGTGGTTCCGTCAGGGATCAGGAATCTATTGAAGCTGCCGATAATACGGTATAGCCATGATTTTTACGGGAATGAGACATTTCAAACATTAAGTCCTACACATTAACATTTATTTATAAAATGGGATTATTTTCGTTTTTGACACAAGATATAGCTGTCGACTTGGGGACAGCCAATACAATCATTATTTGCAATGATAAGATGGTAGTCAATGAACCATCTATCGTTGCAATTGACCGGAAAACTGAAAAAGTGATTGCTATTGGTGAGAAAGCCAGGCAAATGCAGGGCAAAACTCACGATAATATTAAAACGATCCGTCCGTTGCGTGACGGTGTGATCGCTGACTTCAATGCAGCCGAGCAAATGTTGCGGGGGATGATTAAGCTTGCAAGTGTAAACAGTAAGTTCTTCTCTCCTTCCTTACGGATTGTAATTTGTATTCCTTCCGGCAGTACGGAGGTGGAAGTACGTGCTGTACGCGATTCTTCAGAACATGCCGGAGGAAGGGATGTATATATGATTTATGAACCCATGGCTGCTGCTTTGGGTATTGGTCTGGATGTTGAAGCCCCGGAAGGAAATATGATTGTGGACATAGGTGGAGGTACAACTGAGATTGCCGTAATTTCTTTAGGTGGTATAGTTAGCAACAAATCTATACGTATTGCCGGGGACGATTTGACTGATGATATTCAGGAATATATGCGTCACCAACATAATATCCGTATCGGAGAACGTACAGCCGAACAAATTAAAATTCATGTAGGATCTGCCTTGTCTGAACTGGACGAACCGCCTGCAGATTTTATTGTACAAGGTCCTAATCAGATGACTTCATTGCCAGTTGAGGTTCCGGTATCTTATCAGGAAATTGCACACTGTCTCGAAAAATCAATATCAAAGATAGAAATTGCTATTCTTGGGGCACTTGAACAAACTCCTCCAGAATTGTATGCCGATATTGTCAATAAAGGTATTTATCTGGCGGGGGGCGGTGCTTTACTGCGTGGTCTGGATAAACGTCTCACTGATAAACTCAATATTCCTTTCCATATTGCTGAAGATCCGTTGAGAGCTGTAGCACGTGGTACAGGAATAGCATTGAAAAATGTAGATAAATTCTCATTCCTGATCAGATAAAATTTTCCGGACTGTGAAAGAAATTATAAAACTGATATTAAAATATCATTTTACTATAATTTTTATATTGCTGGAAGTAATCTCCTTTTCTCTGATAGTTTTGCACAATAACTATCAGAGAACTGTGTTTTCAGGATATACAGCTTCCTTTTTTGGGACAATTTCTTCTATAGTAACTACAGTTGATGATTATTTTTACCTGAAAGTTACTAACGACAAACTAGTTGCAGAAAATACTGAATTAAAAAACAAAATAGAAGAATTAACCGGGAAATACAAACAGATACTTTATGGCAAGGCATAGATTCTATATCTACAGATTATATCTATAAAACAGCTGAGATCATTAATTCAAGTTTTAATAAAACCAAGAATTATATTACCATTAATAAAGGTACTCTGGAAGGAATAAATTCTGAAATGGCTGTATGTTCCGGAGACGGAGTGATCGGAATTGTAGAAAGAGTAAGCAGGCATTACGCCAAAGTACTTCCTTTGATTAACGCAAATCTTCGGGTGTCTGCTAAAATTAAGAAAAACGGCTATTACGGTTCCTTGCAATGGGACGGGAATGATTACCGTTATTCTTTTTTGAATGATATTCCTTTCCATGTTAATGCAGAGGTTGGAGACACAATCGTTACTTCAGGTTTCTCAAGTATTTTTCCAGAAGGTAAACTGATTGGTTTTGTTGAATCAGTAAACAAGGAGACTGCTAATTTTTTAACAATTAAAGTAAAACTTGCAACTGATTTCAAAAAGATATCTGATGTATATGTAATTGCGAACACAAGAAAACAAGAACAACAACAGTTAGAAGACAATAGTTATGAGTAACCTGAAGTTTATAATGCATTTGTTTATATTACTGTTGCTACAGTTGACCATATTGGACAATATACAGCTTCACTCCTACATATACATCAATGTATATATATTAGCCATTTATATTTTACCTTACCGTTTGCAGAAAGCGACTATCTTACTATTTGGTTTTTTTCTGGGATTGTTCGTTGATTTAGCCAATCATACGATGGGAATTCATGCTGCTGCCACAACCTTGGTTGCGTATATACGTCCCCGTTTACTCATGTTGACTTCCAACCGGGAGCAGATTGATGACATCCAGGGAAAACAAAAGATCAGTGATTGGGGATGGTTTTTCAAATATGTATTGATTTCAACAACCATTTTCAATGTTGTTTTAATTATCTGTGAAACTTTCAGTTTTGACAATTTTCTGATTACTTTATTGCGAATTTTGTGTAGTACGTTGGCCTCTATTTTCTTCATCATGCTTTATTATTTTATAGCTCTGAAGAAAAAACAAAATCAATAGAGCCGGAATGTCAGGATATGTAACCTGGTATGATCCGGTTTTCCGGCTTTTTTAGGCTTCAAATTTTTGGTTATGAATAAATATACACATCGGAAAACGGTTATATCGGCAATTATCATCTGTGTATGTAGTATCTATATCCTTCGCTTATTTTATATGCAAGTATTGGATGACTCATTTCAGATGAAAGCCATGCTGAATTCTCAGCGTGTAGTCATTCAGTATCCTGCCAGAGGCTTGGTATATGACCGGAATCACAAGCTGTTAGTCGAAAATCAACCAGCTTATGACCTGATGGTCATCCCCCGTCAAGTGAAAGCCTTTGATACTTTAGAACTCATTTCTGTTTTAGGGATAGAAAAAGAGACATTAGTTAAAAATATGGCCCGATGCCGTACATATTCTCCTTTTAAAGCTTCCATTCTGATTTCCCAAATTACCGCCAATAAATATGCTGTATTACAGGAAAAACTTTACAAATATCCAGGTTTTTTCATGCAAACCCGAACCCTGCGGAAATACAATGTTTCTCACTCAGCAGATGTATTCGGATATATCGGAGAAGTTAGTCAGGCACAAATAGACCGGGATAGCAGCTATGCTCCGGGAGATTATATTGGAATCAACGGATTGGAGAAAACTTATGAGAATGTATTAAGAGGCAGGAAAGGGGAAAAAATCCTATTGGTTGATAACTTCAACCGTGTTAAAGGTTCATATAAAAATGGTGAACATGACAAACCAGCTGTTGTGGGACATGATTTGACAACCACCTTGGATATTGATTTACAAGAATATGCTTACCAACTGATGCGCAATAAGAAAGGAAGCATTGTTGCCATAGAACCATCAACCGGAGAAATTTTAGTTAAAGTGTCAAGTCCGGGTTATGACCCTCAACTGATGATTGGTTTAGAACGGGGAAAGAATTACAAAAAATTACGGGAAGATCCGAATGAACCTTTACTTGACCGGGCTGTAGGGGGTGCTTATCCTCCCGGTTCAACCTTTAAAACCATCCAGGCACTCTATGGATTAAAAGAAAAAGTCATCACGCCTGAATCCCGGTTTGAATGTATAGGGCCAGCCCGGACTCCAATCGGAGGCATCCGGATGGGATGTCATAACCATGTTTCCCCCCTGGATCTAAGAGGAGGTATTCAGCATTCCTGTAATCCTTATTTTGTCAATGTATGGCGAAGGATATTAGAGAACAACAAGTATCCGAATGTTCGGACCGCTTACGGGGCTTGGAGAGAATTTGTCTGTTCATTTGGACTGGGTTCACAAATTTGCCCGGACTTTACGAATGAGAAAAGCGGATTAGTTCCCACGCAGACATTGTATGACAATAGATATAGAACAAAAGATTGGCGGTGGAGTTTTATCATGTCTTTATCTATCGGCCAGGGAGAATTAACGCTGACTCCTCTGCAAATTGCTAATATGGCTTGTGTTATTGCAAACCGGGGTTACTATATGACTCCTCACATCGTACGTCCTATAGAAGGACAAAACAACGAGGTGACCAAACACACCGTGGATTGTAGCCGTGAAAATTTTGAAGTCGTTATTGACGGAATGACACAGGCCGCCAGTTTGGGAACAGCACGTGGCGCAGCCATAGATTCTATGGTGATCTGTGGAAAAACCGGGACAGCCCAAAATAATGGCCATGACCACTCTATCTTTATGGCATTTGCGCCCCGCGAAAATCCACGGATAGTGATTGCCATTTATGTGGAAAACGGAGGTTTTGGAGCAGAAGCAGCTGTGCCTATCGGAGGACTGATTATGGAAAAATACCTGAAAGGTAACATTTCTGCACGAAAGAAAGCAGTAGAACAAAGAATGTTTGATTTAAATTTAATTAAGTCCCCGATTACACCAGTAAAAGTATTGAAACTGAATACAGATGAGGTAAGACTTAATGAGGAAGATTAATTGCTGAGATTATGAACAGGCAAGCTGAATTACTGAAAAATATAGACTGGTTGTCCATATTTTTATATACTCTTTTAGTTTTTATGGGATGGCTCAATATATATGCTGCGGTATATGATGACAACCATAATAGTATTCTGGATATTACCCAAAGATACGGTAAACAGTTAATGTGGATTGGTGCAGCCTTTATCTTAGGCTTTTTTATCATGCTCACAGACAGTAAATTTTTTACTGCATTTTCTTTTGTCATTTACATTTTGACGATGTGTTTATTAGCAGCAGTCCCTGTATTTGGTGTAGAATCACATGGAGCAAAATCCTGGTTTGAGCTTGGAGGAATCCGAATTCAGCCGGCAGAGTTCGGAAAATTTGCAACTTGTCTGGCAGTTGCCAATGTGATGAGCCGACATGGATTCAAGATTATGCGTTTTACAAGCCTGGCTTTGGTATTCGTGTTATTAGCGATTCCGGCTGGTCTGATCATGTTACAGCCAGATACTGGTTCTGCCTTGGTTTACAGTTCATTTATACTGGTCATGTATCGGGAAGGTTTGCATGGTTCATTGTTATTGCTTTGTTTTATTGCCATAGCAATCTTCATTTTCACCTTGATTTACCCTCCAATTACGGTGGTCTCCCTGATTATTGGAGGCTCTTTGATTGCTTTCCTGTATTACCGGCAAAATAAACAGGAATTCTACCGGATTATTATTTTTATCGTATCTTGTTTCCTATTTTTATTATTCTTGAAATGGTTACTGGAACTGCCAGTCAAAAATGAACGTCTGCTACTATATTCTTACCTGTTAACTTGTCTGGTTGGCATATATTTTATTTACAAGCGTAAAATGAAACATATCATGCTGATCTTATTGGCTTCGTGGTTGTGTTTGGGGGCTAGTGTCGGAGTGGATTATGCTTTTGACAAACTACCTGTCCACCAAAAAGACCGTATCAACAACCTGTTAGGAATAGAAACAGACTTAAACGGTGCAGGCTATAACGTAAATCAGTCAAAAATTGCTATTGGTTCAGGAGGATTGACAGGAAAAGGTTTTTTACAGGGTACTCAAACCAAATACAATTTTGTTCCTGAACAAAGTACTGACTTTATCTTTTGCACTGTCGGCGAAGAATGGGGATTTATAGGAACAACAACGGTAATTGCACTATTAATGATCTTTATTCTACGGATTGTTTACCTGGCAGAGAGACAACGTTCTGATTTTTCGCGTATATATGGTTATGGGGTAGCCAGTATTCTCTTTTTTCATGTAGCCATCAACATTGGTATGACGATAGGAATGGCTCCCGTTATTGGAATCCCTTTGCCGTTTTTTAGTTATGGAGGTTCTTCCCTTTGGGCCTTTACCATCCTCATTTTTATATTTCTGCGTTTAGACTCTAACCGGTTACAAGTATTTAGTTAAAGGAAAAATATAACTTTGTTTCTGTTGCAAAAAGAAATAACTCTTTTCTGCTCAGAAACGGAGCCAATTCCTCATAAGATAAAAATTTTCCTACTATTTCTCAAACGTTTTAAATATATCTTAAAATCTGCTTTTCTACTTTTTTTTTAATATTTTCGTCTCAGAATAAACTATAAAACCGGAATTTATGAAAACATTAATCTTAAATATAAAACAACTGGTACAAGTTGAAGAAACTCCCCGTTCATGGGTTGCCGGAAAAGAAATGTCCCAACTGGGAATTATTCCGAATGCCTACCTGCTTGTAGATGATGATAAAATAGCCGGGTTTGGACGAATGGAGGATTTAGATATGGAATCTATCTATGCAGGTGGAGAAATAGTAAAAGAAATTGATGCAACGGGACGTTTAGTAATGCCTTCTTATTGTGATTCTCATACCCATCTGGTTTATGCCGGAAGCCGTGAAATAGAATACATCGACAAAATTCGCGGATTATCCTACGAAGAAATTGCCAAACGAGGCGGCGGAATATTAAATTCTGCTGAACGAATCCGAAAAGCATCAGAAGAAGAGTTATTTGAAGCGGCCTATGATCGTATACAAGAAATTGCCGGTTTCGGTACCGGTGCAGTGGAAATTAAAAGCGGCTATGGCTTAGACACCGGAAGCGAATTAAAAATGCTACGTGTGATACGCCGTCTCAAAGAAGAAACACCTTTATTGATAAAAGCAACCTTTCTAGGGGCACATGCAGTACCAGCTGAATACAAGGGCCGCCAAACAGAATATGTAAACATGATTATCAATGAAATGATTCCTTTGGTTGCCAGTGAAGAACTGGCAGACTACATTGATGTATTCTGCGACAAAGGATTCTTTACAGTAGAAGACACAGACCGTATGCTTAATGCTGGTATGAAGTACGGTATGCGCGCAAAGATACATGCAAACGAACTAGACTATTCAGGAGGTGTGCAAGTTGGAGTTAAATACGATGCCCTATCGGTTGATCATCTGGAATACATTGGGAAAGATGAAATTCAATGTTTGTTGGAAAGCGAAACGATGCCTACCGTTTTACCAGGAGCTGCTTTCTTTCTGAATATGCCCTGCTCGCCAGTACGTGAAATGATTGATGCCGGTCTGCCTGTCGCTTTAGCCTCCGATTATAATCCAGGCTCCTCTCCTTCCGGTAATATGAAATTTATCATGTCGTTAGGATGTATTAATTATAAGATGTTGCCTGAAGAAGTCATTCATGCTACAACTATAAATTCCGCTTATGCAATGGGAGTTCAGGAAGAAGCCGGAAGTATTGCAGTCGGAAAATTAGCTAACTTTTATATAACCCAGCCAATTCCTGGAATTGAGTATCTCCCTTATGCTTATACTACGGATATCATAGAAGCTATATTCTTAAAAGGAGAACAGTATTAAAAAGATGATTTCAAACCAATAATATGATATAAAAAGATATTTTTATGAAAAAACTAATTGAGTGCGTACCTAACTTCAGCGAGGGTAATGATATGCATATCATCGGCCAGATTACTGATGCGATGAAAACTGTAGAAGGAATCAGTGTAATTGATGTTGATCCGGGAAAAGCCACCAACAGAACAGTAGTAACCATGGTGGGTGAGCCTGAACCAATTTGTGAAGCAGCTTTCCGGGCTGTAAAGAAGGCTGCTGAATTAATTGACATGAGTAAACACAAAGGTGCACACCCACGTTTTGGGGCAACCGATGTATGTCCATTAGTACCGGTATCTAACATTACGATGGAAGAAACTGTTGAATATGCCCGGAAATTAGCTGAAAGGATTGGTGAAGAATTGAACATTCCGGTATATTGTTATGAAAACGCAGCCTTCACACCTGAACGCAAAAATTTAGCAACATGCCGGGCAGGAGAATATGAAGCATTGGGGGAACGTTTATCCAGTGAAAAATGGCATCCGGATTTCGGACCACATGAACTGAATGAGTGGACAGCCAAAACCGGTGCTACTGCTGTTGGTGCAAGAAATTTTCTTGTAGCTTATAATGTAAACCTGAATACTACTTCAACCCGCCGGGCCAATTCTATTGCATTCGATGTGCGTGAACGTGGACGGGTAAAACGAGAAGGAAATCCGATTACAGGTAAAAAAGTCCTGGATGAAAACGGAAAACCGGTTATGATCCCTGGAACGTTAAAGTCAGTAAAAGCTATTGGTTGGTATATTGAAGAATATGGTATTGCCCAGATCTCTATGAATCTGACTGATATATCAGTGACTTCCGTGCATGAAGCTTTTGACGAGGTTTGTCGTAAAGCTGCTGACCGGGGAATCCGGGTAACAGGCTCTGAATTAGTAGGCGTGATCCCCTTGAATGCCATGTTGGAAGCAGGACGCTATTTCTTGCGTAAACAACAGCGTTCTACGGGAATTTCTGACAAAGAGCTGATCAGGATTGCAGTTAAATCCCTGGGACTGGATGAGCTCTACCCTTTCGATCCTCATAAAAAAATCATTGAATATATACTTGAAGAGGAAGCTTCTAAGGGACAGAAAAAACTGATAGATATGAACCTTGTTGATTTTGCCGACGAAACCGCATCTGAATCCCCCGCTCCTGGAGGAGGTTCAATTTCTGCCTACATGGGTGCTTTAGGAGCTGCACTCGGATCAATGGTGGCCAATCTTTCATCACATAAACGGGGATGGGATGACCGTTGGGAAGAATTCAGTAACTGGGCTGAAAAAGGAAAATCTTTCCAAACTGAATTGGTAAAATTAGTTGACGAGGATACTAAAATAATGGATGCCTTTAACCTCCCTAAGAAAACTGAAGAGGAGAAAATAGCCCGTCAACAAGCAATACAGAAAGCAACCCGCTATGCTACTGAAGTGCCTTTTAAAACCATGCGCCTGTGTTACGAATGCATGTCAGTAGCAAAAGCAATGGCTGAAATAGGAAATCCCAATTCGGTGACTGACGCAGGTGTCGGTGCTTTGGCTGCACGGGCCGGTGTGATGGGGGCTTTCCTGAATGTAAAAATCAATGCTGCCGGACTAGAAGATAAAATTTTGGCGGATAATCTGATTCGTCAAGGAGAAGAAATCGCTAAAAAAGCCAATCAAATGGAAGCAGAAATTTTACAAATAGTAAACTCTAAAATTTAATCTTCCCCGGTTCCTCCGTGTAAAATTCCCGTTTTGGAAATCCATAAACGGGAATTTTATTAAAATATACAAAACTTCCTTCCATATTTAGTTACATCTCTTGTTTTCTTTTATATTTGTACCCGTATGGCTAACCGAAGTTTTATATATTTTTTACTCTTGCCTGTATTCGCTATTATTCTATTAAGCCAATTACAGTCGGAACAAAATAATTGTAATCTCTTATATCCAGCGTCAGAACAGTTAGAGATAAGTGTTCAGTCCCTATCTGACTGGCCGGAAGAAGAAGGATGCCTGCGCCATACTGTTTCCCGTAGCAAAAAAGTAAACGAATCTGCACATCTGGCAAAATGGTGTATCCCAACTGTTTTCCTATGTTTGAACCCATTTCAGGAATATGTTGCCTTTGCCCCAATTATTCCACCAACACGTTCCATGCTATGTATATATAGAATTTAGTTTCTTTATTGAAAAATCAGGACAAGACACTAGATTAGAATTTCTATTTTATAGCTAAAAAACAAATTACCTAATAGGTAAAATTATTAATTTTGGAACATAAATACAAGAAATAGATATATGGAAATCAAACATTATTCAGGATTAAATGAGGCAGAAGTTAAAGAAAGCCGGAAAAGATTCGGAAAAAATACTTTAACCCCTCCTCCCCGTACTCCATTATGGAAATTATTCCTGGAAAAATTCAAAGATCCGATTATCCGGATTTTATTGGTAGCAGCGGTGCTGTCACTGATTATTTCAATTATGCACAACGAATATGCTGAGACAATCGGTATTTTTGCAGCCATCTTTCTGGCAACTGGCGTTGGATTCTGGTTTGAAATGGATGCTAATAAAAAATTCGATTTACTCAACCAGATTAATGACGATGTATTAATCAAAACACTTCGCAACGGAAATATACACGAAATACCTAAAAAAGATATTGTTGTCGGAGACATAATTGTATTAGAAACTGGGGAAGAAATTCCTGCAGACGGAGAATTACTGGAAGCTGTTTCCCTGCAAGTAAATGAATCTACGCTTACCGGAGAACCTGTCATCGATAAAACAACAAATCAGACAGAATTTGATGCTGAAGCAACCTATCCTTCCAATAAGATTATGCGAGGAACAACTATTGTAAACGGTCATTGTGTTTATAGGGTTGAACAAGTAGGTGATGCAACCGAATTTGGTAAAGTTGCCCGTAAATCAACAGAAATAAACAACGATAAGACTCCTTTGAGTAAGCAATTGGAAAAGCTGGCTCATTTTATTAGTGTTGTAGGATTTATAGTTGCTGGTATTATTTTTTTTGGATTAATCCTGAGAGATATTATTTCTGGCATTTTAACGCTGGATAATTTATTTACACTTGAGATTGCCGGAAATATTTTGGGATATTTCATGCTTGCCGTAACTTTAATTGTAGTAGCTGTCCCGGAAGGACTTCCTATGAGTGTTACATTAAGCCTTGCGTTGAGTATGCGTAAAATGTTGAAAACAAACAATCTGGTACGAAAAATGCATGCTTGTGAAACAATGGGGGCTACTACGGTGATTTGTACAGATAAAACCGGTACTCTCACTCAAAATCAAATGCAGGTTTATCAGACTAATTTTTATGGATTATCTGACCAGATGCTGGCTGACAATGAGATCAGCATTTTAATAAAAGAAGGTATTTCAATTAATTCGACTGCATACCTTGATTATACAGAACAAGGTAAAATAAAGGCTCTTGGAAACCCGACCGAAGCAGCACTGCTGCTCTGGTTGCATCAACAGGGAAATAATTATATGGACTACCGGGAAAATGCAGAAGTTTTAGAACAACTGACTTTTTCCACAGAACGTAAATACATGGCTACGATTGTTCGTTCGGTATCAGATCAAAAAGTGATTCTTTATATAAAAGGAGCTCCTGAAATTATCCTGTCCAAATGTAATCAGGTTCTGACAGAAAAAGGTTTAATTCCAGTATCAGAATACCAAGCAACAATAGAAAAACAATTATTAGACTACCAAAATCAAGCCATGCGTACCCTGGGATTTGCTTACAAAGCCCTGGGAAAAGATAATAACGGGCCAATAGAGTCTTTAACCAATAACGGTTTAATTTTTCTTGGAATAGTGGCCATTTCTGATCCAGTCCGCCCGGATGTTCCGGAAGCTGTTCAAAAATGCCTGAATGCTGGTATCGATGTGAAAATTGTTACTGGTGATACACCGGCCACTGCCCGTGAAATCGGACGCCAAATCGGAATCTGGAAAGAGAGTGATACAGATGAACAAATCATAACCGGAGTAGATTTCGAAAAATTACCGGATGAAACAGCTGCCCAACGGGTACTAAAATTAAAAATTATGTGCCGGGCACGTCCTACGGATAAACAGCGTCTGGTTGAATTATTGAAAAAAGCCGGTGCTGTTGTTGCTGTCACAGGAGACGGAACTAATGATGCTCCAGCCTTGAATCATGCGGACGTAGGATTATCTATGGGTTCCGGAACCTCGGTAGCTAAGGAAGCCAGTGATATCACACTGCTTGACGATTCTTTTAATAGTATAGCAACTGCGGTTATGTGGGGACGTTCTTTATATCACAATATTCAACGTTTTATCCTTTTTCAGCTGACAATTAATCTGTCCGCTTTATTGATTGTGTTAATTGGCTCTATGTTAGGGCATGAACTTCCTTTAACAGTTACCCAGATGCTTTGGGTAAATATGATCATTGACACCTTTGCTGCTGCTGCTTTAGCTTCCCTACCTCCCACACCTAAAGTTATGGATGAGAAGCCCAGAAAAGCCACTGACTTTATCATCAGTCCTAAAATGAAAAATTACATCTTGGGGATCGGCATAACTTTTGCAGTATTCTTACTAGGAATGATGTATTGGTATACGCAGACTGAAGGTCATATCTCCCGTTATGAGTTATCTGTATTCTTCACCACTTTTGTGATGTTGCAATTTTGGAATATGTTCAATGCAAAAGCCTTCCTCTCCCATGGTTCTGCTTTCAAAAATATGAAAGAGAGTACAGGCTTTTTAATAATCATGTTCATTATCCCACTTGGACAATATCTGATCGTGCAATTTGGCGGAGAAGTATTCCGTACTGTTCCGCTTTCTTTGAAAGATTGGGGAGTCATCATCGGATTAACTTCATTGGTACTTTGGGTTGGGGAACTATTGAGATCAATAAAGAGTAAAATAGTCAGAGCATAGAAGATTCACATGGGAACACGTAAAATCAGAACTGCTTTATACAATGTATTGCCGGGAGAAAAAGCCCATAATATAATGGCCCCCCGGCCCAAATACATAGAAGGTATCGAAGGAATACATTCGTGTCCCCCGGTGAACAGTGCCGTGTTAGCACTCATTGTTCCATACGGGAACGAATTGGCAATCCCTTTTATCCAGCGTTCAAATACAGGTAAATACCATAGAGGACAAATTGCTTTACCAGGTGGCAAAATGGAACAGGAAGATACAGATGCACTTCAGACTGCTTTACGTGAATGCCATGAAGAAATCGGGGTTCCCGAGGAAAAAGTGTCTATTTTAGGTGTATTGAGCGATATTTATATCCCATTGAGCAATTTCAATATCACCCCTATCGTAGGCACAACCTTGAAACTTCCCGATTTTACTTTATCTACAAATGAAGTTGAACAAATTATTTTGGTAAAACTTTCGGATTTATTCAATGATCATAATAAAACTACTCATGCTTTTACCCGTCATGAACATCAAATTATCGCTCCGGGCTATAAAATCGGCGAGCACTTCATTTGGGGAGCTACTGCAATGATTATAGCAGAATTAGAGCAGTTGATGAAAACAAATACATTTAACCACCTCGGACATCTATAAAGTTTTACGGCAAACAAAATATTGCGGATGATATGTTAGCGGGAAATGACCGTTTTCTAATTGAAACATAATATAATCAGTAGCAAATTGATCTAATTTGCTACGGGTCCATAAAGATTGTGAAGTAACAGCATTTACTCCTGTATTCTTTACATGTCTCAAAATATCTAAGGGACAATGAAATTCCAGAATATAATGTTCATCTTCGGTATGTAATACGTCAAAATAAGGAGCCAGCAAATTTTTCATTTCAGGGATTGAATGGTATACTAATCCTTGTTTTGTTATTGCTTTTAATTCTTTATAATTATCTGTCCCGAAAGTGCTGAATACCAGCCAGCCTTCCGGGGAAAGATGAGTTGCCAAATGTGCAAAAGTCTCAGCCGGATGCGCAAACCACTGAAAAGTCGAAGCCGATACGATCAAATCGTATTTTCCTGGCAAACTCACTTTTTCAATATCCCCTGGAATACATTGTTCTCTTTTTAATTGACACCGGATGGCAGTTTTACAGCACATATCCTCAACTAAATCGTTTATAAACAATGCACTATGTTCAAATTTTTGTTGAAGTTGTTCTGTCAACAATCCAGTGCCACATCCTACTTCTAAAATACTTTCCGGATTTCCGGGACCATGCTCTTCCAAAAAGGCCATTAATCGTTTAATAATAGCTTTTTGGGCATAAGCGTTTTCATCATAGCTTGCTATGCTTCGTTTGAAACGACAGGCAATTTCACTTTTATCTATAAGCATTTCTCAGCAAATTTCTTTAAAACTTCTGACCTTCAATAATTTCTTCCCATCTCTGGAATTGATAAAAAGGATAATGTCCGCCACTTAAATTATAAATGTTGGCACATCTCCCCTGCCAATAGTTCAATTGATTTTTAACCGGGAAAATAATATCTTTTTCAGAAATATAGACTTTATCCCAATCCAGTCTATTGTGCATCCTAGTGCTTTGTTGCCGTATACAAACCAATTCTTCACACACTTCTGCCAAAAGCCTTTGAGAATAATTTTCCCCCAAACGTTGAATCTCTTGCGAATCTGCCAACATCCGTTGTATAAATTTTTTTCTGCCCTTTTCATCCATGCCTTTTTCTGTCAACTGATAGATCCGGCAAGGAATTCCCCAGTGATCGTCAACAGGATGTTCAGTTCCGTTTAAAGCAATCAGTCTGGAAGGAGAAAATGGTAATTCCGGGATTACATTAGAAGCCGCCCATACTCCCATGGACCAGGCAACTACAAAAATTTCCTGATATTCCTCTAATACAGGAAAATTTTTATTTTCCAGATGACGGTAATCATAAACCATTAAAAGGTCATAAATTCCGGATAAACGGATGACAGCATTCTCATCCATCCCCCACCCGTTAAAGAAAATAATAACCCTGTCTCTGTTTTTTTTATTCAGCCAGACTATTCGCATGGATTACTTTTTTATATTTACTTTACTCCAGACACTCAAGAAACTCAAACAGACACTCATAATCCTCAACCGGAATTGAAGCATTCAATGAAAAACGAATGCGGGCTTCATTCCTGGGAACAGTCGGATATCTTACCGGCAAAGCAAAGAATCCGTTATCTTGTAATAATTCCGCCATTTCCACGCTATTTTCATTAGAACCACAAACCATAGGAACAATATGGGAATTTCCACCGGTTTCAAAACCTTTATTTATTAATACATTCCGTAAACGTTCGGACATTTGTGTCAATTTGATCCGTAAATTATAAAATTCAGGCATTCTATTGAGTACAAAACGGGTCCAAGCCACATTTACAGGAGGCAGTGCGGTTGTAAAAATCAAACTTCGCTGAGTATTAATTAAATATTCCCGGAACATCTCTTCGCAAACCACAAATGCCCCCATTGATGCAAAAGCTTTTCCAAAGGTACCGATAATAAAGTCAATATCCTCAATACAAGCTTGTTCCTCACAACAACCTAAACCATTCGTTCCTCTTACACCAATTGCATGCGCTTCATCCACATATAAAAAGGCATCAAATTCTTTTTTCAATTCACATAATTGTTGCAGGTCAGCAACGTCTCCATCCATACTGAAAATAGATTCAGTTACGATAAAAACATGTTCATATTCTTCCCGGTGTTGGGTTAAAATATTACGCAAGTGCTCATAATCCAAATGTTTATACCGCAACATTTGTGCTTCGCTCAAACGCAGGCCATCAATAATACTGGCATGCA
>URJC01000026.1 GCA_900548135.1 uncultured Odoribacter sp.
GAACTCGTGTTACAAGAATGAAAATCTTGTGTCCTAACCCCTAGACGAACTGACCGTAGGTCTTTCAATATTTCGTAGTCAGTACGAGAATCGAACTCGTGTTACAAGAATGAAAATCTTGTGTCCTAACCCCTAGACGAACTGACCATTATCTCTCTTAGCGGATGCAAATATACGGCAAATTTATTTTCTGCCAAAAAAAATACATGTTTTTTTCTATTTTATCAGTAGTTTTTTCATAAATCGTTACAAATGAATGATATAAATCAATATTTATATACGTTTTATAATTTTTATCTACTCCACAAAGTATCCAAAACCCTGATCTAAAAGTATTCAAATACACCTTCAAGCACTCTTTTCTTTACACTTCTTCCTCCTCAAACTCCAGGCTTACTCCATTGGCATCATAATCTTTACCTGCAACAATCAAAACAATTTCTCCTTTCACTCCTCGTTTGGTATAATAAGCAACCAGTTCCTCCAGTGTTCCTCTTTTAAATTCTTCAAACATTTTACTAATCTCACGGGCCACACAGGCATAGCGTTCCGGTCCAAAAACTTCTGCCATTTGTTCCAAGGTTTTAACCAAACGGAAAGGAGATTCATAAAAAATCATAGTCCGCGTTTCTGCTAACAAAGCATTCAGTTTCTTTTGCCTTCCTTTTTTCTGAGGCAAAAAACCTTCAAAACTAAAGCGGTCACAAGGAAGACCAGAGTTTACTAATGCAGGCACAAAAGCCGTAGCTCCCGGCAAACATACTGTATCGATTCCCCTCTCCACACAAGTTCTGGTCAACAGAAAACCAGGGTCAGAGATTCCCGGAGTACCGGCATCGCTGATTAAAGCAACCGTCTCTCCCCGCTCAATACGTTCTGCAACACGCTCCACCTGTTGATGTTCATTAAATTTGTGATGGGATAACAAAGGAGTGGTAATTCCATAATGTTTTAACAATTTAGCAGAAGTACGGGTATCTTCCGCCAAAATCAAATCCGCTTCTTTCAATAACCGAAGTGCACGGAGAGTAATATCTTCCATGTTGCCTACCGGTGTTGGGATTAAATACAATTTACCCATATTATTGTTTTTAAACATCAATTACTCAAAACAAAGAACACTCTTTTTTCTCGCTATGAATTTATTTCCGGCAAATGTACGGATTTACAATTTAGAATTCATGATTTAGGATTATAATTTGTTCCACTGTCTCATTTCCAAACATCAGCTTCAACAAATCAACTTACCATATATTGAGAGCATACCTCACCGGTAAATAAAAACGCCGGAACGTTTATGTTCATGTTCCGGCGTCTTTAAGTCTTCTCAGAGCTTAGAAATCATTATAATCATCAATAACCGCCCGTACTTCCAACAGCAACTGAAAATCAAGCACAGCATCCGCAGTCACTGTCACTACTTGATTATCAGAAGTAGAAACCATCACTTCCAACAAGATATGCTCAGTTTTTCCAAGAAAACTGGCGCGCTCACGATTCAAACTATATTTTATAACTCCTTGTTTATTTGCTTTTAAACTCTGATTGTCTTTTTCTGCAGGTATTACCAATTTTTCTCCATTTTCATCCACCAATGTCAGGTAAGGTATTTCAATATTCAAGGGAAGGCCATTTGCCGCAACAATTTTAATGACACCCGTTTCAATTTTGTCCGCATATTTCTGATCAATATCGATATCATCCAAAGTATCCTTATAAGATAAACTTTCAGCACTAAGAGTAAAAGGAATCCTGACATAAGCATCCAAGTCGATTTCACCGTCGCTGTAAATCACATTATCCCCGGCTTCTTCCGGATTTACCGTCACCGTACCTTGATAGGATATATCGCCTGTCGGTGGCAAGGACAAAAAGTCTACAATATTGGAATTATCCTTATTCAGCCCTAAAGTATCAGGAACCATGATATTCAACTTATTTCCTAAAGAGATCAACTCTTTTCCTTCTTTCAATTTCAGCGTTAACTTGTCTCCTTCTGCGTTTTCTCCACTGAAAGTAGCACCGACACTCATCGGAACACCGATTCCTTTGTTACGGAGAATGATATTCAGTTCAGGTTTAGCGAACTTAAATTTACCTCCGATTTCATCCAGAAAGTCGATATCCATATTGAATTTATCCGGATCGATAGCGATCGGATCGACCGTGATTTTCCCTTCTGCTCTTTTGAATTTGAGATTATTCAGTTTAAACTTCAAATTAAGTTCCGGACTTGATAAAGAACTTCCCTTATGAATAACAATCTTAACTATATTAAGAGAAACTTCCGGTTTAGTCCCCAGACTAAGTTCTATATCTTCCAAAGGGAGTGGTGACTTCATTTCATTGGCCTTCACTTCTCCGGCAATTTTCAACACCTTCCCCTCCTTCGTTTTTATATTCGGGAATTCAGCTTCCAAAGTATAGGAGAATTCCGCTTGGGGAAAAATAAAATCCGCAGAAGCGACCAATTTTTTCAAAACACATTCCGATGGAATATTCTGAATCTCAGTTACGACAGGAGTAATTGGACTATCTTCACCACCTAAAGTAATATCAGCAGGCAACGGTATTCCTGTATCCGGAATATCCACAGGCTCTGATAGATCAAAAGCAATATCTTCCGCAGGCATATCGAAGACCTGACCGATATCGATATGGTAAATACCCTCTTCGGTATATTGAATGATTAGATCATTACCTTCTTTGACCACCACATCATCATCACCCTGATTGATTACATCCCAAAGTGTAAATTTTCCATGAGCCACTTTACCTTTCACACCAGGAGTCCATCCATCTACCTTACCTGACCATTTATCAGCATCAAAAAGGTCAGCATCTCCACAGGAAATACCAAATAAAATCACTCCGAGCAGGATCATACATCCTTTATTTAATCCAAATTTCATATCTCTCTATATATTACACCAATATGCAAAATTGTGTTAAATTTTCGATATATCAAACTTTTGCAGGATTTTTTTCGTTACTTCCGGAAACAATCTTTCACAGCAAATCTTTAACGCTGAACCTTATATTTAATCACAGAACCGTCATCAGCTCCGGCAAACAAATAGAAACCTTCCTGCCCGAAAAATACAATTGAAAAAGGAGAGTCCCCAGGAATGGGAAACCCTTTAGAGATATTTCCCTGAGCATCTAATAATAACATTTGATGCAGGAAAGCATCAGTCACTCCAATCCGGATATCCACATTCGAAAAACGGTAAATATAGGGATAATCCAAACCAGCAACGTCCAATTTCTTCTCAATGACCACCCGCCCCTTCAAATCAACCACAAACAGACGGTCTTTATCCACAAATATACACTCTTCCGTTCCATCTCTATTGACATCAGCTACATTCATGCGGAAATGTTCACTTAACCCTTCTACTTTGAAGCCCTTGATCTGCCCTGAAAAATTCACCAGCTGAATATTCCCGTCCCTACCTGCAAATATCAGATAAGGTTGCTTATTTTTCCGAATCAAATAAATATCCATTTGTTCCGGCAAATCAAATACAGAAGATATTCTGACACGTTCTTTTCCTTTCCGGTCCAACACATACAAACGGTAACGATCTGCAAACACCAAATAATCCTTTCCTTCCAGACGAAAATGTTGTACTTTCGTCACAATCGGTTTATCCGTTTTCTGAGGCTCCCATCCTTTTATCATATTTCCATCCAAGCCATACAAATATACCTTTCGGTCAGAGCAAGGAGCAAAAATCCGGTAATTTTTATTATTATCATAATCATATACCGATATACCTTGTTTACATTCTGCCCTGAAAGAAAGCGGAAACCGTCCGGCTGCATTCCCATTCCGGTCTATCAGATACATTTTGGCGGGAGTCGAAAACAAATATTGCAGTTTCCCGTTTTTGAAGAGATCCACCTGATATACCTCGCTATTAATACGTCCGTCCAGCGGCATCTTCCATAAAATGCGTCCGGCATCGTTCAACAAATAAACTGTATTGTGGTCATCTTGTACAAAAAGTTCACGTTCGCCTGTGGCATGATTGGTCACAGGCACAGGCTTCATACTCACCTTGCCGTCTAACTTAGTTTGCCACAGGACATGAGGTCTCACATCTTCCTGTATATCTTCTGTACTCAACAGGAACGTACTATACAACATCTCCCCCTCATTAGACCACTGCATAGCCAGTGCAGGAAATACAGACAATTTTTCCATATGTGTACTTATAAAATGCTGTACTTCATCCGTTACCAACGTTTTATAAAAAGGCAACACGTCGGCAGTCCTGGCAAAATAGGCAAGATTATATTTACCAGCAAGCTTCTTCTTCAACTGTTTATACCATTCAGCGTCCCGGACCACACTCCCATGCACATAGTCCTGAATAAACCCCTTCATTGCTTTTTCAGAAGACCCGAAAACCAGGTAGTTATCTTCTATCAGGACATAACGGCTCTTAATTTCTTCAAAAAGATTCCCCCAATAAACCGCAACTATATCATCCACTGGTAAACGAAAATATGTGAATGCTTTTTCTCGGTCAATATTATATTGGTAGGTATATTCTTCCGTTGTCTTTCCATCAAAATGAGCATAGGCTTTCAACATCTTTTCCAACACTATTTTTCCCAGGCTTCCGGACTTCAAAGCAGCAATCACCAGCCCATCTTTTTCCCGGGTTGCTTCATTATAGCCCAATCCAACCATTGCAAACTCTCCTTGTAACAATTGCTGCAATTCTTCTTCCCGTTCCCGTCCAAACATTTTTATATATTGTTTTTTCCGGTCATACACCTTTTCTTTTGTCCCGGTAGAATACCGGTAAGCCTCCAAAGCAGAGAAATAGGCAGCAGGATTACTCAGATTCAACATTCCCAAAGACATCAACCGGGACGGCACAACAGCATCAATACCAACACTCCGGGGCTGCTGTTTTTCTAAGGTCTGCATATAGGATTTTCCGCCCCCACAATGCATAAAACCATTCAGACAAATCCCCGTCTCACTAAACTCACCATCCAACGCCCCCCATTTAAATAAATGGGTAATATCCAAATGAGAAAAGATCTTTTTAGTCTGTATATACAAAGGCAATACTTCCGTAAAAGCTGCCGTATTCAAAAAAAGATGTATATTTGCCCCTGCTGAGAAATATTTATCCAGATTCTTATACTGAGCCTTACTTTCCCCTTTAACTGCTTCCAGATCAAACTGTTTCAACCCATCTTCAACATATAACTCTGAATCAGAAATCAATGTAATCCCTCCGCAAACAGCAAAATAAACTACTTCTTTTTTATGCTGCAATGTATAGATCTTATGTTTATCATATTTTCGGACCTTCTCCTTACCGTCAGCAAACACCTGATTCAGAAAATGGGCTACTTCATTTCGTGACAAGACATCTTTATTATCCATCACATACAAAAAAGAAACGTCACTTTTCCCTTCCACCCGCATAGCAATCACATAAGGATAGGACATGACATACCCTTGAGTACGCAAAGTATCTGTCACCCGGCCCAACAATCGTCTCCGAAAAAATTCCAAATCGTTTCCCAAAACTTTCCTGACCTCAGGCTTTAAGACAGGCTGTGCATCTACACTCACTACAAAAGCTGAATTATAAGGAATAAAAGAACTCTTACTGCCTGTCCGCATCTTCCCCTCCTCATTGATATACCAGATCGCAAATACGATCACACCAATGAGTAGCAAAGCTCCTAAAGATAACCATATTCCTTTTTTCATACAACTCATATCTGCCCGCAACAGGCTATTTGAAAACAAAAATAATAAAAAATGCCGGCTTTACAGGCATCCAGACTGCAAAATTATTCTTCCCTTCCCCTTAGAAAAAGAATTCATCCGAAAAATATTTTTTATATCTTTACTTCTCTGGATAATCATCATGGAAATAAACGCATTATTAGAAAAGAAACATCCGGATATCACAGATCTGGTATATTTATTAAATTGTCAAGGGGAAGAAGAGGAAAAATTATTTGCCTACACTCAAACCCTGCGAAATCATTTATTGGGCAATGGTGTTCACATGAGGGGATTGATTGAAATCTCCAATGTGTGTATAAAGGACTGTCTTTACTGCGGCATCCGCAAATCAAACAGCAATGTAAAACGTTATTCCCTATCAGACCAAGACATTCTCTCTGCAGCAAGCTATGCTTTTGAACATCAATATGGTTCCATTGTCCTACAAGGAGGCGAACGCACCGATATCAATTTTATCATTCGGATAGAAAAACTGTTGAAAAACATCAAGCACCTTAGTAAACACCAACTCGGTATAACCCTATCCCTGGGAGAACAAAACGAAGACACATACAAAAGATGGTTTGATGCGGGAGCTCACCGCTATCTGCTACGGATAGAAACTTCCAACCGGGAATTATACAAAAAAATCCATCCTCAGAATGATTTGCATCATTTTGATACCCGCTTGAATTGTATCCGGCTTTTACAAAAATGTAATTATCAAACGGGAACAGGGGTGATGATTGGCCTGCCTTTCCAAACTCCGGAAGATTTAGCACAAGATCTTTTATTTCTGAAAGAAATGAACATAGATATGGTAGGCATGGGGCCTTATCTGGAACATCATGACACACCACTCTGGGCATTACGGAAACAGTTATTGCCTCAGACTGACCGTCTGCGCCTGAGCTTGCATATGGTAAGTTGCCTACGCCTGCTCATGCCGGATATCAACATCGCCGCTACGACAGCTTTACAAGCAATCCATCCAGAGGGACGGGAAAAAGCCTTGGCTATTGGTGCCAATGTAATTATGCCTAATATCACTCCCCCCGACAACCGGGGTAACTACCGCCTCTATGAGAATAAACCTGGCATGAACGAAGGAACCGAGGAATCGACACTCCGATTGATAGAAAGTGTAAAGAAAAGCGGATGCGAAATACAACTGAATGCGTGGGGAGATTCCCTGCATTACAGCCGGAAAAAGCAAGAAAAACATCTTTAAGCCCCCGGTAACATTGATTTAAAGGGCTCGAAAGCTGCCAGAATAACCAATCCTCCCAAAATAGTAACCACAACTCCAGAAACACGGTTTATGGTGATTAGCACCCGGAGACGGAACTTTTTCCTGAAAATATTCACCAGCGTTGAAAGGGTATACCACCATAATCCTCCTCCCACAATCACACCCGTCAAAACAAACAATTCTATACGAAAAGAAGGCGTATCCCCAAATACGGAAGCACCAGCAAAAACTGCCATAAATACGACAATAGCAACCGGATTAGATACTGTCAGAAAAAATAAAGTCAAAAAATCCCCCAACAGACCGGTCTTAGAAACCCTCTTTTTGACTCGGATTTGCTTCAAAGGATTGTCAAAATAAATTTTTAATCCCACAATGATCAGGAATATCCCTCCAATAATTTGCAAAATAAGCTCATGTGTCTGAATAATATTGACCACAAATCCCAATCCAAAGGCAGCTACTGTAGCATAAAAAAGATCCGCACAAGCAGCTCCCATACCGGCAATAAATCCGGCCAGAGCTCCCTTCTGTAATGTCTTTTGTATAATCAGCACACCCATTGGACCTAATGGTACAGAAACCATCAAACCAATCAGTATACCCCTGAAAATATAAACAACATCGTACATCCTTTACATCTTTTATCCAAATACAAGGCCTGCATTCCTAAACTTCCAAATTCTCCTGAGAAAAACGACTCAATATCGTATCATCATTTATTTCTTTAGAAAGGGATTCGATTGTTGACATTGGCACATCAAATAAATCTAATATCAGCAAACCATCCAGACACATATTAAATTTGGGATCAATATTAAAACCAATAATCCGTCCATTTAAAGAAATATATTTTTTTAACAAAATCGGCAATTTATCACTCGATGGCTCTATGTCACCAATAAATTTATCCAGAGCCGATATGTCATTCCCGGAAGCTTCTACCATGACATCCACATCCGGATCATTCGTTTCCACCCGGTATTTACAACGCGGAGTGATATAAGCCGCCAGTTCAGCCTCCCAATGATTACGCATAATAAATTTCATAATCAATTCTTTGGAAACATCAGTATATTTCCCGCTTATTGTCACCGGACCAATCAAATAACGGTATTCCGGATTTTTTATCAGAAAATACAGTATTCCTTTCCACAACATAAATAATGGCAGAGGTTTTCGCTGATATTCCTCGACAATAAAAGAACGTCCCAATTCAATTGATTCGTACAATACCGGCAACATATCCTTACGAATCTTAAACAAAGTATTAATGTAAAACCCCTTTACTCCATAACGGTCGATAATGTCTTTTCCTTTTCCCACCCGATAAGCACCAACAATACGGTTAGCATCGTTATCCCAGATAAACAGATGATAATAATATAAATCAAACTCGTCTAAATCAATACTCCGGTTTGTACCTTCCCCGACAGCCCGGAAAGTCACCTCCCGCAAACGTCCGATCTCATTCAAAATATTGGGGATTTTCATAGTAGGAGCACAATACACCGAATAATTCTTCATAGTAAAAAGCAGATAATCCTCCCGAATTCCCTCTACCTCTTTCTCCAGGACCTCAACAGCAATCTCGGTAGCAATCGGTTCCGCTTTTTTTTCTGCCTTCTGAGACTTCAGGAAAAACTTCTTTACCTCCAAAGAAGAACCTAACAAATAAGTTTTTGCCCGTAAAAACTTACCATATTGTATCATGTCCGAAAAAGAACGCTGAACCTCAACGGCTATTGGGTTACCTATCCTCAATTTAATCACCCGGTTTTTCTTGTTCAAAAGCTCTGAAGGTAATTTCACTGTACGCAACATAGGATGAATCAACCCCAACAATTGAAAAAACATACTGTTAGATCCTTTAAAATAAATCGGAATAACAGGTACATTTGCTTTACGGATCAATTTGAGAACAGAAGTACTCCATTCCTTATCTTCCACCGAATTAGAATCTGCCTGATAAGCTGATACTTCTCCTGCAGGAAACAATCCAAGCGGTCTACCATCAGCCAAATGACGTAACGCTTCTTTTATTCCACCGGCACTGGATATATCTTTACGATTTTCAAAAGGATTTACTCCTAAAAAATAATCCTTAATCGGTTCTATTCTTTTCAGCAAGAAATTGGCCATCACCTTATAATCGGGACGAATCTTACTCAACAACTTAATCAATATAATTCCATCCAACCCTCCGAAAGGATGATTGGAGACAGTAATAAAAGCCCCTGTTAACGGAATTTTTTGTAAATCTTCTTCATTCACCTCAATGGTCACCCCCAAAGCTTCTATTAAATGTTCCAGGAAAGCTTCCGGATTTTCATCATAAACATCTGAATACAACTTATTAATTTTATTCAGACGCATGATGTACATTACTAATTTAGCAACCAAGCTACCCCCGACTTTTCCTCCAAAACGGTTTAACTTACCTGCTGCTTTTATATCATTTGATTCTATCAGATTCATTACATTCAGAATTACCTAATTATAAAGCCACATATCCATCACTTTCCTGCCCTACCTTATTATGATCTCTTTCACAACTTCTTTTCCAACTTTATCATTCAAAGCTTTCGTTAACCCTTCTTTTACCATCATCATTTCATTCTTTACAACTGCAGATGTAAAAGTCACAAAAAGCTTACCATCTATGACATTCAGACTTTTTGTCCGGGAAGCAATCATTTGTCCAACCACTTCAGGCCAAATCTCACAGACCTCATGCTCCTTAAATGGTTGTTCCAGTCCCATTTGTCTCAACACCTGATCCACAAGTTCGTCTAATTTTCGGGTCTTCCCTTCTTTCATAATTTATTTTGCAAATATAATACCTTAATCAAAAATTACTACATTTTAAAATAATGATTAGTGACCATTTTGTCTCTGGAGACTTCGTTTAGGCCCACTACAACGATTCGTTTTCTATCTTTATTGAGTCACGTCTCGTCCATCGTTACTTTTCTGTGCACTGAAACCTTACAGGAATTCTTGCTCAGGATATCACTCTCCCATCAACAACAGTGAACAACCGGTAATCACATGCCTGTTGTCTCAGTATTTCATCGATATGTTCCCGATTCGTATCTGTCATAAAGACCTGACCAAAAAGTTCCCCTCCGACAATATTAACAATTTGCCCCACCCGATCTGCATCCAGTTTATCAAAAATATCATCCAGCAATAAAAGTGGTTTCACTCCACTCATCCGGTACAACCAAGCATATTGCGCTAATTTCAAGGCTATCAGGAAAGTTTTTTTCTGTCCTTGTGATCCGGTTTTCTTTACCGGATATTTGCCCAGATTCAAAACCAAATCATCCCGATGTATCCCAACAGTTGTATAGGTTAATGCCCGGTCTTTTTCAAAAGCAGCCTGCAAACCTGCCAACAATGCACCGGAAGCAACTGAAGGTTTATAACTCAATTCAACTTCCTCACGCCCCAAAGACAACTGCTCATAATAAGACTGAAAAACAACAGTAAACTCTTGCAAAAAATTCATTCTTCCTTGCATGATACGTTCCCCATTTTCTGCCAGCTGTTCATTCCAAATATCCAGTATTTCCAAATCCAGTCTTTTTCCCTCTCCCGTCTTCAACAAAGCATTTCGCTGTACTAACGCCTTATTATAACGGATCAACTGATACAAATAATTTCGGTCACACTGGCTGATAATCCCATCTACTAATTTCCGTCTTTCTTCACTTCCGCCATCTATCAACACAACATCTTCGGGCGAAATCATCACCAATGGCAATAAACCAATGTGTTCGGATAATTTCTCATATACCTTCTGATTCTTCTTGAATACTTTTTTCTGGCCCCGCTTCACCCCGCAATATATATCGATTTTCTCATCCTCCCGGGAATATTTCCCCTGGACAACATAAAAAGGTTCACTATGTCGGATATTCTGGGAATCTGACAAATTAAAATAACTTTTACACATCGAAAGATGGTAAATGGCATCTAATATATTCGTTTTTCCAACCCCATTTTTTCCTACAAAACAATTAAAACCCGCAGTAAACGTTAAATCCGCCTCAGCAATATTTTTAAAATTGATAATATTTAATTCATTTAGTGTCATTCATAAAACGATTTCATCCTACCCGGGGTTGTCTGGTACAAAATTAGTCTTTTTTCTGGTAATGTTCCAAAAGTTCATGTAATCGTAAATAAATTACAAACTTCTTCTGATTTTCCACTTCATCATAACTTTTAATACAGTACATGTAAAGCTTGCAACTACTTACCTGATAACCTGAAACTGCTAACTAAAAATAACCCGGCTTTAAAAAAGCCGTCTGATATTTCGATATTTAATTAAAAAAGCTAATTTTGCACGCTATTAGAAAGTATATTTAATTATTTACAGATATGTCAAAAGATCAGAAAAAAAAGGAAGATGGTTTTGAGCAACTTGAAGATGCATTAACCAATGGTGAGCAATTTATTGAAAAAAACCAGAAAATGATTGTCAATATCGTCATTGCCCTGATTATCATTATCGGAGCTTATTTTGGTTACAATAAATTCATTTCTGAACCCAAAGCTACTGAAGCTGCCAATCAGATATTCGGTGCCCAAAATTATTTTGAAAGAGATTCTTTCAATCTAGCTCTTAATGGAGATGGTAATACTTTAGGATTCATCGAAATTATAGACAAATACGGATCAACACCTTCGGGAAATTTGGCAAACTATTATGCTGGTTTGTCTTATCTTTATACAGGAGATTACCAGAATGCAATCAAATACCTGAATAAATTTTCTTCCGAGGATTTACTAATGGCCAATATGGCGATTGCAAATATCGGTGATGCTTATATGCAATTAGGCGAATACAAAAAAGCTGCCGAATATTATAAGAAAGCTGCGGCTTCTAAAGTAAATGATTTTTCAACTCCGATGTTTTTAATGAAAAACGGATTAGCACTAGAAAAAGCCGGAGATTATAGCGCAGCTTTAAAAAGTTACGAACAGATTGAAAAAGACTTTCCCTCTTCAACGGAGGCCCGGGATATAGAAAAATATATCGAACGAGCCCAGTTAAATCTGAAAAAATAAAAAAAAGCCCCGTCTCCGGGGCTTTTTTAATCCCTTCTTACTACTTTACAGGTAACGGCTTTTCGTCGTGTGTATACTTTTGATAATTGTCCACCCGAATCCGTCAATTGAAATAATTTTAGTAAACCTGTTGAAACAAGCTGCAGAATCCTGAAAGCAACCAGACAGCCTACAAGAAAATAGTAATCATGGAGACCGGTATACTTTATCAGTTTTAGAACGCTAAAAAGATGCAACCGATTCGCTCGGTTGCATCTTTCTCTTTCAAATTATTTATTTTTCAATTCTCGGCTTATTATTTCACTTCCCAAGTATCCCCACTATTCAACAAGTCCTCCATGCAGCGAATCTTAGAAGTTTTCTTCACTTCTTCGATTTGGTCATCCAGAGCCTGATCATAAGTATGGGCTTCCACATCACGAATAACACCAAGAGCCACCGGAAATTCAGGAGCCTTCATATTCACCAGCATCCAGTGTAGAAAAGGATTGGGATTATGGGCATCATGTACCAGAATGTCTTGTTCCGTGATTCCATTCTTACCAATTTCAACCACTTTCAACTCTCCACTTTTAGCCAACATCAATCCTTTATCTTTATTCTTTCCAAAAATCATAGGTTCTCCATGACGCAAAACTATCTGACGGTCATCTTTGAATTCTTTGTCAGTGACAGCAACATGAGCACCATCTGCAAAAATTACACAATTCTGTAAAACCTCTACCACTGAAGTTCCTTTATGCCTGACAGCTTCTTCCAGAATCTCTGCAGTAAGATTTACGCTGGTATCAATGGAACGGGCGAAAAATTTTCCCTGGGCACCGATGCAAAGTTCACCCGGATTAAACGGATGTTCGATCGTACCATAAGGAGAAGTTTTAGTTTTGGTACCCAATTTAGTCGTAGGAGAATATTGACCTTTCGTTAAACCATAAATTTCATTATTAAATAACAGAATCGTTATATCTACATTTCGCCGGATAGCATGAATAAAATGGTTACCACCGATAGCCAATGCATCACCGTCACCTGAAATCTGCAATATATTTAATTTCCGGTTAGCATTCTTTGCACCGGAAGCAATAGCAGCAGCACGTCCATGAATCGTATGGAATCCATAAGTATTCATATAATACGGGAAACGGGAAGAACACCCGATACCTGAAATTACCGCCCATGACTCTTTGGGATAGCCCAATTCAGCCATAGCCTTCTGCACAGAATTAATGATACCGTGATCACCGCAACCCGGACACCACCTTATTTCCTGATCGCTCTTAAAATCTTTAGGAGTATATTTAATTTCGCTCATATCAATTTCAATTTTTGAATCCGATGCCGATAGTCGTTCATCGTTCATGATTCGTCGTTAATCGTTAATCAATTTATTGACTTTTTCTTTCAATTCAACCACCGTAAAAGGCAAGCCAGCCACCTTATTCACTTGCCTATAATTAAACTGAGGAAATTTACTTTTCAGGTACTTAGCAAATTGACCTAAATTCAATTCGCATACAATGATCTTCTTAAAACGTGAAAATATCTCCTGAGTATTTTTAGGCAATGGATTGATGTAATTGAAATGAGCCAAACTAATATCTTTTCCTTCAGCCCGCATGTCTTTCACAGTAGAGAACAAATGTCCATAGGTACCGCCCCAGCCGACAACCAGAATTTCTCCTCCCTCAGGATTGCCATACACTTCTTGTTCCGGAATATCATTTGCAATACGTGCCACTTTTTCCTCACGCAAATCAGTCATGACCTGATGATTTTCGGGCACATAACTAATCGTACCCGTAAGATTCATTTTTTCCAATCCTCCAATCCGGTGTTCCAAACCTTTGGTGCCAGGCAATGCCCAGGTTCTGGCCAATGTTTCCGGGTCACGTGCATAAGGTTGATAATTATCTCCTTCTTTTGCCAGACGCAATTTTATTTCAGGCAATTTGGCCATAGAAGGAATTAACCAGGGCTGAGCTCCGTTTGCCAGGAAGCCATCAGTCAGCAAAACTACTGGCGTCATATGTTCCAAAGCAATTTTTCCAGCCATAAAAGCATAGTCAAAGCAATTTCCGGAAGTACTGGCAGCTATCACAGGCATCGGACACTCTCCATTACGTCCGTAAAGAGCCTGCAATAAATCCGATTGTTCCGTCTTTGTTGGCAAACCTGTGGACGGACCTCCACGCTGTACATCCACAATCACCAAAGGCAGTTCAGCCATAACAGCCAAACCGCAAGCTTCAGATTTTAATGCCAAACCCGGACCGGAAGTTGTTGTACAAGCAAAATTACCTGCATAGCTGGCTCCTATAGCAGTACAAATTCCTCCGATTTCATCTTCAGCCTGATAAGTCTTAGCTCCTAAATCACGTCGTAATGCTAATTCATGCAAAATATCTGTAGCCGGAGTAATTGGATATGAACCGCAAAACAAAGGTAAACCAGCCTTTTCCGCAGCAGCGAGTAATCCCCAGGCTGTAGCCTTATTACCAGTAATGGTCCGGTATTTTCCTTTCTCAATTGTCGCAGGAGCCACTCTAAAATGAGTAGCTAAAGCATGAACATTAGCTGCATAATTATATCCGGCTCTCAATACCAATTTATTGGCAGAAGCAATGGCCGGTTTTTTACCAAACTTAATATCAAAAAATGATTCAGTATGTTCTACAGATTCTTCAAACATCCAATAGATCATCCCTAAGGCAAACATATTCTTACACCGGAGTACAGACTTCTGATCTAACCCGCTCTCTTTCAGAGCTTCAATAGTCAGTTCTGTAATTTTCACCGGGATAACGTTATAATCTGCCAGTCCACCATCTTCCAATGGATTAGCAGTATATCCAGCTCTCTCTATATGTTTTTCATTAAAAGCATCCACATCGAGGATAATCGTAGCTGCCTTTTTAGCCCAACGTAAATTAGCCTTCAAAGCTGCCGGATTCATCGCCACCAACACATCAGCATAATCCCCGGGAGTTGTAACATGTTCCTCTCCAATATGTACCTGAAAACCTGATACTCCCCCAACAGTACCTTGCGGAGCACGGATTTCCGCAGGATAATCTGGAAACGTTGCCACATCATTTCCAAATAAAGCAGCTGTATCTGAAAACTGCTGCCCGGTCAATTGCATCCCGTCTCCCGAGTCGCCGGAAAAACGGATTACAACATCGTGTTTCTCGATAACTTTTGTCTCTTGACTCATGATTGAAATAAGTAGATTAATTATTTTAATAATCCTTTAACGCTTTGTTTTGAACGAAATTTTATGTTTTAAAACATGGTAAAGGTAGCGAATCAAACCATCTAAACAAGTTTATAATCAACAATTTTTGCCACTCAGCAAGAGTCTTGATAATCAAGGATTCCGCAAACGTTTTTTATTTTTTCAAAGTCAAATAAATTGAATTCATTCTAAACAGCGCAACTTAAAAAGACATTTTTTTTCAGAATTAACGCTCACGTTTGCAAAATGAATACTAATACCTACTTTTTACTTATAAATCATTACTTAACGTTAATTTAACGTAGAACAAATTCAGAAA
>URJC01000027.1 GCA_900548135.1 uncultured Odoribacter sp.
AATAGGCGGTAACAATAGCCGTAAGTACGCCGGAACAACTGATTACCAATACCCGGGCCTGTTTGACATTCAGTCCAAGATTCCGTGCATATCCATCACCTAACATAAGCAAATTCAATGTTTTAACCAATAGAAAAGAGAGGGGAAGCAGGATAGCCATAATGGTGACAAATAACATCATTTGGTTGCCTGAAACCCGGGAGAAACTTCCCAATCCCCATATTACGTAAGCCTTGATATCTTCTTCAACACTGAAAAACTTTAAAATCCCGATGATGGCATTGGCCAGATAACCAATCATTACCCCGATGATTAATAAGGTTACGTTGCCTTTGACTTTATGTGAAGCAAATACGATTAAAGACATAACAGATAAGGAACCGGCAATAGCAGCAAGGGATAAAGCAACTTCTCCCATAAAACCCAGATGGCTTAATGCTATTCCGCCAATACTCCCTGAAAGCAAAACGACAAAAGCTACCCCTAAACTGGCACCGGAACTAATACCAAGTACGGAAGGTCCTGCCAACGGATTACGGAAAACCGTTTGCATCTGTAAACCGCTGATCGACAGTCCTGCTCCTGCAACCAGCGCTGTTAGTGCCTGAGGGAAACGTGATTTCCAGATGATATTTTGCCAGCTTGTGGCTTCATTCCCTTGCCCGGTTAGAATGTTCCAGATTGATTTCATGGGGATGCTGACTGACCCTAATACCATATTCAGAAATAAAAACACCAATATCAGGGTAATGAGCAAAAGAATAAAAATTATATTTCTGCTACGATATGACATGCTTATCAGTCTTTAAGCAAATGGTAATAAACCGGTTGGTAATCCGGTAATAAATCAGGATGAAATACCTTGATAAAATCCGAGAGTAATAATTCTGGTTCCATAGGCATATTCTCATAATAGGCTTTTTCGCGCATATTGCAATAAATAACACCTTTTCGTTTAAATGCTTTGAAGTCGGCATATCGTTCATCCTGGGCTTTCAGGACTTCGTAGGAATAGGTTCCGGGATAACTGTTCAGGATACGCCAGTAATCAGCACTGTCAGCTTGGTTATATACCGTTTCAAAATCCAGATTAACTCCGCCTGAACGAGGATCATCTTTTAGGAAATAGTCTGCACCAGCATCTTTAAATACTTGAGCAAGAAAACTTTGTCCTCCTACGGCATACCATGTACCCCCATGAATTTCACCGCTTAAAACCACCGGACGATGTTTTACTTTCGCAGTGAGTGTTTTTAATTCATTGTATTTTTTCTCAATCTCTGAGAATATTTTATTTGCTTGCTGTTCCTGACCGATTAACAGACCGACAAATTTAATCCACTCTGCCTGACCTAATGGGGTCATTTCCTTATACCCCAGATGAGGGACTAGCGGAATATCCACTTCCTTCATCGCATCGTAACCACCTTGTTTAAAAGGAGATATAAGGATGATGTCAGGGGCTAAACTCATGATGATTTCCGGGTCGAAATTACCTTCAATACCAATCTTTTTCGTTTTTCCTTCCGATAATTGCTGTTTCATAGTAGGATTGTTCAGGAAACGGGTACTGCTAATCCCGACAACTTTATCAGTTGCTCCGAGCCGGATAAAATTGGATAGTTGCAAAGAAGTCATACAAATGAATCCTTTTACCGGTAAGTCGATGATTTCTAAATTGTCAGGGATATTTGTTTGAGTACCTCTTTGACGTAATGCAAAAGTGTATTCAGCACTGTTTTGGCTTTGAGGATCTTTGATGTGTAATATCTGGTAATTTTTCTTTTGTTCTAACCAGAAACCCTTAGCATAATGAATGATTGCATCTGATTGGGTTCCGCGAATACTGTCCGACGTTACATTGGTGGATTTTTTAGAATTTCCGTTGCGGCAAGAACTGAATGTCATCCCGCTACAGTATAAAATTATTAAGATTAAATAGAAATTTTTTTTCATACTCTTTTCCTCCGAAAGAAAAATAGGTTTATAAATATTACTTTCAACCTTATTGCCTTGGCAGGTTTTCTGGCT
Organism: uncultured Odoribacter sp.; assembly: GCA_900548135.1. Taxonomy (GTDB): domain Bacteria; phylum Bacteroidota; class Bacteroidia; order Bacteroidales; family Marinifilaceae; genus Odoribacter. Next base: position 2,032 of record URJC01000027.1, read on the forward strand.
TATCATCTTTTCCCCTTCCCAAAACTTAAGTTTCAGTGGGTGTATTTGAAAAGATCTGTTGTGACAGTATTGACTTTACAGCTGCGGGGACAGCTCCGGAATTGCACCGGATTCCCATTTAAAATTTACAATTTATGATTAACAGACTCCTTATTTCTTGTCTGGATGTCAAGTATTCAGAAGCAAAATCAGAAATCATAAATCATAAATAAATCAGACCAAAGCACGGACAAAGATAATATTTATTTTGTCGGCATGGATTTTTTTATGACTTTTGTGAACAGAGACTTTGAAATTAGTGGTGATTATATAAATAAAAAAATAAGCATGAAGGGTAGAGTTATGGGGGTGTCCCTCGGACCCGGAGATCCGGAATTGATTACACTGAAGGCGTTGAAGGTATTGAATATGGCTGATGTCATTTTTTGTCCGGCTACACAAAGTTGTGATGGGCAAGAAAAATCCCGTTCATTGGATATTCTTCGGCAACTTCCCGTGGATGCTGTAAAAATTCATACTTTTCATGTGCCTATGTCACGTAAACGGGAGGAAGCAGAGAAAGCTTATGATCAGGTTTGTACTGAAATAATCCGATTGGCAGAAGCAGGGAAAACCATTGCTGTTACAGCTGAGGGAGATGCTGGTTTTTACTCATCAGCTAATTATATGTATACGAAATTATGTCTGGCTGGTTTTCCGGTGGATATGATTGCAGGAGTTCCTGCCTTTATTGCTGCGGGAGCTTCCATCGGATTACATTTAGTGAAACAACAGGAACGTTTGTTGGTGGTCCCTGGGGATGTGTTGGTGGAAGAATTATTAGAGGCTGTTGTAGCCAAGCGAACTCTGGTTATTATGAAAGTTCCTTTGGGGGAAGCTGTTTTACGTCCTTTTTTAATCCGCCATCCGGAATTGAAATACTATTATTTCGAACAGGTGGGTACCGCAGAGGAATTTTATACCACGGATCTTGAAGTAATTCTGGTACGGCCATTTACCTATTTTTCTATATTGATGATATTACCTTTCTGATTTGAATTGCAGATTTTATGTGCAGCGTAAATACTGAATTATTTTTTACTGCGATTTGATAGCCTTTTAACCGTGATTCTATAAACAGGCTAATAGGAATATAAAAATTAAAAATAGGTATTTTTAATCCCCTATTTTAGTTAGTTAAGCTGGTGTGAATACCTTTTTTTAGGTATTTCGCGTCATATAGACTTCTCATATTATTGCACTTCATTTTAATAATATGTTTTCTAACACAGGGATAGGAGATATTTATGAGATTGACTTGGGTTTTTCGGATATTATTTTTCTTGATTTTAGGAGAAGTTTTTCTTTTTTCCACATCGTTGTATGCAGAGGAACATCAGATAAAAAAATTTCAGGTATCCGGAAAGATTCTGAATGAGGAGGATGGACAGCCGCTGGAAATCGCGACAATTGTTATTTCAAATACCTTATGGGCAACTACGGATGCAGAAGGTAATTTTATGATCCGACAGGTCCCGGCAGGAAAATATACTTACGAAGTTTCATATCTGGGATTTCAGAAGAAAACCGGAACGATCGTAGTCGATCGGGTTATCGATACCTTGCTGATTCGGATGGTCCCTTTGAGTCTGGGATTGGATGAGATTGTTGTAACAGCACAGGAGCAGAAATTAGGTTCATCTTCGGCAATATCACAGTCGGCAATACAACATATTCAGCCTAAGAGTATAGAAGATCTGTTGCAATTGTTACCGGGTAATCTGACCCGGAATCCTGATCTGAGTACTGTGGGACAAGTGGCGCTCCGGGAAATTTCCGGAGATGACAATAATGCGTTGGGGACAGCCGTAATTCTAGATGGCGCGCCGATGACCAATGATGCTAACCTGCAAGCCTATTCGACGGCCAAATCAGGTAGTAATTCTTCTAATAAGATGAATGGAATGTCGGAACAGACTACTAGCGGACGGGGTATTGACTTGCGCACGCTTTCGCCCGACAACATAGAGTCGGTGGAAGTTATCCGGGGGATACCTTCTGTAGAATATGGGAATTTGACCTCTGGTGCTTTGGTGGTGAAAACAAAATCAGGGGCGACTCCTCTTGAAGCTAAGGCTAAAGTAGATCCCAATTCAAAAATGTTTTATGTCGGTAAGGGATTTCATTTAGGAGGCAACCGGGGTGCAATGAATTTGGCTGTGGACTATACGCAGTCATATGCAGATATCCGGAAGCGCTATGAGGGATTTGACCGGATTACCGGAGATATTGGTTATTCCAATACTTTTTTGAAACAATCACGTCCACTGAGTTTTAATTTCAGAATGATGTATTTCCGGAATGTGAATAACGTGAAATCAGATCCGCAAATGGTAACAGATGAGCGGATTAAAAACAACAACCAGGGAATACGGCTAAGTATAGATGGGAATTGGCGTTTGAATAGTAGTTGGATTTCTAATCTGACCTATAGCTTGTCAGTACAGTATACCCATCAGGAAGATTATTCTAAACAGCAGGTGGTACAGTCATCCGGAGTATCTCCTTATGCCAGTTCATATGTCAGTGGAGAATTTGCTGTGCCCTATCTCAATAGTTCTTATTATAGTGAGTTTACCATCGATGGTAAGCCATTGGATGTATTCGGTCAGTTGAAAACAACCCGGCAATTTCAGTTTTCTGGAGACCATTACACTGCCTTGAAGGTTGGTTTGGAATGGTGTTACAATGTGAATCGGGGTGAAGGATTGGTATACGATCCTGAGTTTCCGCCCTCTAATAGTGGAAATCAGACTATCCGGCCACGTTCTTTTAAGTCTGTACCTGCTATGAAGTCTTTCTCCTATTTTTTAGAAGATAAAACAATGGTTGGCTTAGCTTCCACTTTATTGACTTTCCAGGCAGGGGTACGTTTTTCACATCTTTTTGTTGATGAGGAACTGGCACAACGCAAGAATATATTTACTCTGGAACCGCGTATTAATTTCAATTACCGTTTTCTGAATACTGATAATAACAGATGGATAGACGAACTGAGTTTGACCGGAGGATTCGGGATTGCTTCAAAGACACCTACTTTGCTCCATCTTTATCCGAATAAAACTTATTTTGATCACATTGCTTTTAATTATTATGATACAGAAAATCCGGCAAATTCATTGGCTGTGATGCAGACAACGGTAGTAGAAAATACTTCCAATCCAGACTTGAAACCCGCCCTCAGTCGGAAATTTGAAGTTGGTCTGACTGGGAGAGTCAATAAAGTAAGAGGTAATGTGACATTTTTTTATGAAAAACATAAAAATGAATTTTCCTTTATGGGTATGCCCAGCATTGTACCTTACCGGAAATATAGTGTGCCCGTTGGCGGACAACGTCCTTTTTATCAGGACGGACAGGTTTCCTACTATGATGCAGGCGGACAGATACAACAGGCTACTATGGATACAGCAATGAGTACTTATAGTATTCCTGTGAATAGTTACCGGACGGAGAAAAAAGGAATTGAGTATAGTTTGAATTTGGGACGTATTAATCCAATTAGGACCGAGATAATTGTGGATGGTGCCTGGTTTCATATTAAACGGAGGACAACACAACCTTACTATTCTTCGGTATCGGGATCATATGCCGGAAAACCTTATCCCTATCTGGCTCTGATGCCTGGGGGAAGCGGAACTGTAGAGAATCGTTTCAATACTACTTTCCGTTTTGTTACCCATATTCCTCAGTTGAAGATGATATTTTCTACGACAGCACAGGTGGTATGGTATCAGAGCAGCCGCCGGATCTATGAGGATGACCAGGGTAGACAGGTGTTTTACCGGGATCAGATTCTAAATGGAGGAAAAGAAGAATGGAAGTATTTTGTTGATCCGGTGGGCTTTCTGGATAAATCCGGACAGTTGCACGAATGGTTGCCTGAATACCGGGAACAAGGGAAATATAATATGATGATGTCCAGTTTTTCTCATGAAAAATATTTTGACAAAGAGGTGTACGCACCGAATTGTTTCCTGAACTTCCGCTTGACAAAGGAGTTTGGAAAGATGCTTGATTTATCCTTTACTGCTAACAATTTCCTGAAGATCACACAACTTCACCGGAATAAGACTACTGGTGGTTATAAGGATATGTTAATACCGCTCTATTTTGGGGCTGAGCTGAAATTAAAAATTAATTAAAATCTAAATGTAAAATGAAAAAAAATCTATTTAGCGTATTGTTGTTTATGGCAGTGGTATTCTTTGTGGCTTGTAGTGATGACAATGATAAAGTCGCTTTGAAATATACCCTGGACGTAACTGTGGAATACCCGGAAGATGTTGAGGGTTCGGAAGTGACAGACTTGGTTGTGAAAGCCAATAATTTGCAGACTTCTTCGCAATATACGGCGACTATTGCAGATGGGAAGATTTCGTTGTTACTGCCTGCCGGAGAATATGATGTGTTGGCTACTGGAAAGACCGGAAAATATGCCTTGAGTGGTTTGAAAAGCCGGGTGGGAGTATATGCAGACGCTTCTGCTACCGTGCAGTTAAACATTGCAGCTGGAAGCGGATTGGTATTCAAGGAAATTTACTATAGTATGGTGAAAAACGGGAAAACCCCTTATTTTGACCAGTTTTATGAGCTTTATAACAATTCAGACGAAGTGATTTACCTGGATCAGCTGATACTGGGTACTGTAGAGGGAGGTCAGGGAGGTATCGCTTCTTCATGGATGGAGAATGGCGAGTTAATGAAAAAGTATCCGATTGTAAATTATACTATGGCTTTTCCGGGAAGCGGTAAAGAACATCCCCTGGAACCTGGTAAAAGTATTGTGATTGCTCAGGATGCATTCAATCATCATAGCGATCCGGCTGGATTTAGTGGTTCTCCGGTAGATTTAGGAAATGCAGATTGGGAAACTTATATTGAAGGTTATACGGATAAGGATGTAGATAATCCGAATGTACCTAATTTGGATCTGATTTATGCGACTTCAAAAGTATTGGATTTTATGATTCCTTTTACCGGAAGTGCTATTATTATAGCCCGTTTACCTGAAGGAGTAAAGGCTACCGATTTTGCATTGGATGATGCTAATTTTATGACAAAACCCGGTCAGTCTGCGACAACAAAATATTTGATGATCCCGCAGGAATATGTATTGGATGGGGTAGATTTGGTGAATTCGGTTGAAGCGAAACGGGTGAAACATTTGCGTCCTGAGGTAGATGCAGGAATGGCATTTAATACAGCCGATTATAATGGAACAAGCCTGAGACGTAAAGTGATCAGTATAACTGCTGATGGACGGGTGGTTTATCAGGATACCAACAATTCGTCAGATGATTTCCTGAATGGACAGACACCGACTCCGGGAATACATCCTACCCGGGTGGATTAAGTAGCGTTTATATGGATTGAACACCTGTTCTTCCGGTTAGAGGTGAAAGCAAGAATTATCTTGAATATAGATTTGCTTGAAATTTACAATTGAATTTGATGTTGTTCAGATATAAGATATTTGTTGTATTATTGTTTGTGCCTGTTTTTCTCCGCGCAGAGGAAGGTATGAATGGAAAAATTCGTCAATACCGGGATGTGATGTGGTTGGAAAATAGTTGGGCAGGGAGTGTGAATCCGGTGTCTATAGCTAAAGTACCTTTGGAAAGTTTGTTTGGTTTGCGGGTGAAGTATGGTTTATTGGATGGTAATTTCCGGCAGGTGGATGAAGCAGAGAAAGAGAATGATTTGCAAGTAAGTATTTTTGGTATCAAGAAGCTAAATAAAATGGTTTTTGAGGGAAATATTGGCTATTATAATCAGATACAATATGATCGGAAATGGAATAGTACTCTTTTCATTTCACCTCAAAATCCCTTTATATTAGCTGATTCTATTGCCGGTAAGTTTAATCTGGAAAAATTTGTGCTTCACGGAGGTTTTGCCTGGAATCTCTCATCAAGGGTGAATGTAGGGTTACGAGCTGATTATGAAGTAGGAAGTGTAGCTGACCAGACTGATCCACGGCCGGATACAAAGAGTATGCGGTTTGGATTGACTCCGGGAATTGCTTTCCGGCTGAGTGAACAATTTTCTTTGGGAATGTCAGTAAAGATCGGTCTTTTGAGCGAGTCTGTAAAATATTCTTCCGTAGTAGGTGGGGTGAATCATATGTTCTTTTTATTCAATGGATTAGGAAACTTTTATCCCAATGCAGGTACTGCTTATGAGCGTAAATATAAAGGACAGGCGTATACCGGTGATATTCAGTTTGGTTGGCAAGGAAGAAACGGTTTGTCTAATTTTTTTGAAGGAGGTTTGGAATATGCTTACGAAGATGCAACGGATGGGGGTGCTCAACGGAAGTTCAAAGGCGGAAAATATGAAAGCAGGCAGTATCATTTTATTGATCGTTTTCAGATTAGACGGGAACAGTGGGACCACAATGTTATGTTAGGTATGGAAGTGCAACAGGTTGATGGGATTTGGTATGAGCAAAGAGACGTAATCGATGAAAACGGAAGTACTTACTGGGAAGTGGTAAGTAGTTCTGTGAAACATAAAGAAGACCGCATATCTGCTTCGTTGGGATACCGTTTGGATTTTCTCAAGGAAGAACTTCCGAACTGGACTCTGGAGATTAAAGGAATTTATCTGCATGCTGAGACAAAGAATTATCCGGAATTGCAGCAGCAAACATATAGTTTGCTGACGGGAAATGCCAGGCTGACAAAATGTTTGAATTGGCGCAGAACTTTATTTGGAGTATTTGTAGAGGGAGGGATACAGCAGACAGCGGATAAAACATTGGTTGCTGATGAATTAAAGTTAGCTACTGTATATACTCGTCCGGCATTTGGGTATCTTTCAGCGGATTGTTGGCAGGCTGGAGGAGGGATGAACGTAAAATTTCCTTTACAGATGAAAGATTTCAGGGCTTATCTGGGGGCTTTTGCAAAATATGCAACCCGGCAATATGCAGGTGAAGATATTATTTATAAAAACACAAGTCGTAATCAAATTGATTTCGGGGTAGATTTTACATTTTAAAGAGATAGAAAGATGAGAATACAAGGAATTATTGTGCTTGTAGTGTTGTTCATGTCGGCAGTTTCTGCATTTGCAGAACGCCGGGGATTTGCTATCGTTGTGGATCCGCGGAGTTATCGCGAAGCAAAGACAGAAATCGAAGCTTATGCACAAACTGTGGAAAAGCAGGGATTAAAGGTGTATTTAATAGAAGATGTGTGGGGAGTTCCTGATTCGATTCAACTGAAATTGAAAAGTTTATATCAGCAAAAGGAGGCTCCGATTGAAGGATGTGTATTTATCGGAGATATTCCAGTGCCGATGATTTTGAATGCCCAACATATGACTACCGCATTTAAGGTAAATCAGGCTACTAAGAACTGGCAGCGTTTGGGAGTGCCTTCTGACCGGTTTTATGATGATTTTCATCTGAAATTTAATTTTGTTCAGAAGGATGAAAAAAATCCACTTTTTCATTACTATTCGCTGGATGCTTCGTCTGCCCAAACATTAGCTCCCTCAATTTATTCCGGGCGGATAAAGCCTTTGTCTGATGGTCAGGGTTCAAAGTATGAACATTTGCGTAAATATCTTCGGAAAGTTGTCCGTTTGAAACATGAGGTTAACCCGGTAGACCAAATCCTGTATTTTAGCGGACATGGCTATATCTCGGAATCCCCGGTTGCCCGGATTGATGAAAAAATTGCTTTATTGGAAAATTTTCCTTGGTTGAAAACTCAGAAAAATGGAATCCAATATATGGATCACAAGCGGGATGATTTTATCAAATACCGCTTGATGTCTGAAATACAACGTAATGACTTGGATGTTGCGATATTACATCATCACGGAGCACCTGAAAAGGAGTATCTGAATTCTTATCCGGAACCTAAGAATGCTCAACAAGAAATTGAGTCTGCAAAATTGTTTATGCGGACAAAAATACGTTCAGCAGTGGAAAGAGGTACTCCTGTGGATACAGCTAAGAACTATTATCACCGTAATTATGGGGTACCTTTGAGCTGGTTTGACAATGTCATGACCCCCGGGATGATTGCGGCTGATTCTATTTTGGCTTATAACCTGGATTTGCATCTGGAAGATTTCGGGCAATATCATCCGAATGCCCGTTTGGTCATGCTCGATGCTTGTTTTAACGGTTCTTTTCATCTGGACCGGTATTTGGCAGGGGGATATTTATTTAACAGTGGCAATACAGTTGTAGTTGTAGCCAATAGTGTGAATGCTTTGCAGGACAAATGGGCTGACCGGCATGTTGGTTTGTTGGGATTGGGGATGCGCGCCGGACATTTGGTTCAATATAATCCGTATCTGGAGTCTCATTTATTGGGCGATCCTACTTTTTGTTTTACTTCTACGGCAGGCATGGCTGTGAATGTAAACGATGCTTTGGCTGTAGGAAATGTGAAATTCTGGAAGAAACAATTGAATAGTTTGTATCCGGCGCTTCAATTAATGGCCGTAGAGCGTTTGGCTGATTGGGGAGAATTGAATGCTGATGAGTTATTGAATATTTTCAGGACAAATCCGAACTATATTGTACGGTTGGGATGTATGTTGGAGCTGGCCAATTATGGAGGAGAGCAATTTATTCGTTGTCTGGACCTGGCTGTGGACGATAGTTATGAATTAATAAGCCGTATGGCTATTACACGGGTGGGAAAGAATGGTGATCCCCGGCTGATCCCTGCTGTTATACGTGTGGCTATTGAAAATAATACAGGAGAACGGATTGCCTTTAATTTGAATGGTGCGATGACCCTTTTTGACCGGGAACTTCTTCTGGAGGAGTTTAACCGGCAATTCAAGGATTGTGATTTTTATTTTGACAAAGAAAAAATCAGAGAAAAAATTGAAAAGTCAATCCGTTATAATGCAGGTCGTTGGGATGAAGAGGTAGAAAAAATATATTCTGGTAAAGGAACCAAGAAGGAACAATTGTCAGCCATCCGGATTTTACGGAATAATCCTTTGCATACCAAGGTTCCGCAATTGCTGGATTTTGTGAAGATCTGTAAGGATGAAGAAGTTCAGCTCGCCTTAGTGGAAGCTTTCGGGTGGTTTAATCTTTCTCATACTGCTCCGCAAATTTGTGAAGTGATGAAGCGACTGAAAGATAATGCCATTTATCCGGATCGAGTACGTCAGGAAGCATTGAAAACAGTGAATCGATTGAGTAAACGGTAAAAAATCTGATTTTTACTTTTTACTTTTTACTTTTTACTTTATCTTTGCGGCTCCTATCGAGTATGGGAGAATATTAATTTTTTAAATTAAAAAAATGGCTACAAAAATCAGATTAGCGAGACACGGACGTAAAGGTCGTCCATTCTATCATGTAGTGATAGCAGATAGTAGAGCACCACGCGATGGTCGTTACATTGAAAAGATCGGAACTTATGATCCGAATACTAACCCGGCTACTATCGATCTCAAATTTGACAGAGCATTGTATTGGTTACAAGTAGGCGCACAACCTACAGATACTGCTTCAAGAATTCTGTCATACAAAGGAGTATTACTGAAAAAACACCTGCTGGAAGGCGTGAAAAAAGGTGCTTTTGACGAAGCTGCCGCTGAAGCTAAATTCGAAGCTTGGATGAAAGAAAAAGATGCTAAAGTTCAGGCTAAGATCCAGTCTTTGGCTCAGGCTGGTGATGTTGCTGCAAAAGCACGTTTGGAAGCTGAAGCTAAAGTACGCGCTGCTAAAGAAGAAGTGATTGCAAAGAAAAAAGCTGAATTAGCTGCTGCGGAAGCAGCAAAGAGGAAGCTGCACCTGCTGCAGAAACTGAAGCTCCTGCTGCTGAATAATTCTGTTGCAATGATTACCCGGGAAGATTGCATCAAAATTGGTGAAGTAAGTAAAACACATAACCTTCAGGGAAGTGTAGTTATTTCTAGTGATAGCGATTTACTCGAACGATATGCAGATGAACCGGTGTTCCTCCAATTGGATGGAGCACCGGTTCCTTTTTTTATTGCTGAAGATGGGTTGACGGTCCGGAATCATAGCTCTTATATTGTCAAATTTGATTATGTGAATTCCCTCTCGCAGGCAGAACGCTTAACAGGATGTGAAGTGTTGCTTGAAAGAGCTTTACTGGAAGAGGATGAGCTGGATGAATTGGATTATGATATTTATGAATTGATTGGTTGTGAAGTTGCAGATCAGGTATCTGGTGAAACCGGAAAGGTTACAGATGTAGCAGATTATTCTGGAAATGTCGTGTTGACTGTCTCTATTTTAGGTAAAGAAATACTCTTGCCTCTTTCCGAAAATTTTGTTTGTGAAGTCGATTTTGAACACAGGTTTTTACAAGTCCTGATACCTCAGGAACTTGCTGAGTTGAATTGATTTTTTCCTTCTTTTTCTGTTGAAAACTATTTCTGTTAAAATTCTTGTTTGTTTCATTTTAATATGTAACTAAAACTTTGTTTTAGGAAACTTTTGGGGTGTTGATAACTTTTTAAATTGCTGTTGTATAGTTGATTAGTTTGTAAAATTGGATAACTTCCTTGAAAAATGTCCTGAAAAAGTTATCAGGAATCTTCTATTTTTCTATATATTTGTGATGCCCTATTGCAAGAAAATTAAATTAAAATAATAAGCTATGAATGACTACGTAACGAGAGAGCAAGAGACTTATACGCAGGAAGAGGCGTTTCAGAGTTCATTGAACTATTTTAATGGGGATGAACTGGCCGCACGTGTTTGGGTGAATAAGTACGCTTTGAAAGATTCTTACGGTAATATTTTTGAGAAGAATCCGGATGACATGCATCGTCGGTTGGCAAAAGAGATTGCCCGGATAGAAAATCGTTACCCGAACCCATTGTCGGAAGATGATATTTTCGAAGTGTTGAGAGATTTCAAATATATCGTGCCGCAAGGAGGGCCGATGACCGGTATCGGTAATGAATTTCAAATTGCTTCTCTTTCGAATTGCTTTGTGATAGGGAATGAAGGACCTTCTGATTCTTACGGTGGGGTAATGAAAATTGATCAGGAACAGGTGCAGTTGATGAAGCGCCGTGGAGGGGTAGGACATGATTTGTCACATATTCGTCCGAAAGGTTCTCCTGTAAAGAACTCTGCTTTGACTTCAACAGGCATTGTGCCTTTTATGGAACGTTACTCTAATTCAACCCGTGAGGTTGCTCAGGATGGTCGTCGCGGAGCCTTAATGTTGAGTGTATCGATCAACCATCCCGATTCGGAAAGTTTTATTGATGCCAAGATGACGGAAGGGAAAGTGACAGGAGCTAATGTATCCGTGAAGATTGACGATGATTTTATGCGTGCAGTGATCGGAGGAGAAACTTATGAACAAAAATATCCGGTTTATTCTGAACAGCCCAAATACAAAAAGACCATTGATGCCCGGCAATTGTGGAATAAGATTGTACATAATGCCTGGAAATCTGCAGAGCCTGGTATTTTATTCTGGGATACCATTATCCGGGAAAGTGTGCCTGATTGTTATGCTGATAAGGGATATCGCACGGTATCTACCAATCCTTGCGGCGAAATACCTTTATGTCCTTACGACTCCTGTCGGCTATTGGCTATAAATCTGTATTCCTATGTACAGAACCCATTTACTAAAGGTGCCTTTTTCGATTTCCCTTTGTTTAGGAAACATGTAGCTATTGCTCAGCGGATTATGGATGATATCATCGATTTGGAACTTGAAAAGATAGATGCTATTTTGGATAAAATACATGAAGATCCTGAATCGGATGAAGTGAAAGGAGTGGAAATCCGTTTGTGGGAAAAAATCAAACAGAAAGCAAAAGAGGGACGCCGGACCGGAGTAGGGATCACGGCTGAAGGAGATATGTTGGCTGCTTTAGGATTGCGTTATGGAAGTGATGATGCAATTGATTTTGCCGTTGATATTCAGAAAACATTAGCTGTCGAAGCATACCGGGCTTCTGTTTATTTAGCAAAAGAGCGGGGGAGTTTTAAAATCTATGATGCCCGTCGGGAAGAGAATAATCCTTTCATTAAACGTTTGAAAGAAGCAGATACCGGTATGTATAACGATATGTTGAAGTATGGGCGCCGGAATATCGCTTGTCTGACTATTGCTCCGACTGGGACAACCAGTTTGATGACCCAGACTACATCCGGCATTGAACCCGTGTTCCTGCCGGTTTATAAACGGAGAAGAAAAGTAAATCCAAATGACCAGAATGTACGGATTGATTTTGTGGATGAGTCAGGTGATAGTTATGAAGAATTTATCGTATTCCATCATAAGTTCTCAGATTGGATGAAGATCAATGGTTACGATACGACGAAACGCTATACCGATGAAGAAATAGACCGGTTGGTAGCCGAATCTCCTTATTATAAAGCTACCTCTAATGATATTGACTGGGTGGCTAAAGTTCGGATGCAGGGACAGGTACAGAAATGGGTGGATCATTCCATTAGTGTGACGGTTAATTTACCTTCTGATGTAACGGAGGAATTGGTAGGTCAGTTGTATATTGAAGCCTGGAAGACTGGTTGCAAGGGATGTACTGTCTATCGGGATGGTTCCCGTGCCGGTGTTTTGGTTTCCAATAAAGATAAAAAACAAGCTGCTGCACCAGCCAATGAGATGCCTGCAAAACGTCCGATGGAATTGGATGCTGATGTTGTACGTTTCCAGAACAATAAAGAGAAATGGATTGCTTTTATCGGATTATATAAAGGCCGTCCTTATGAAATTTTTACAGGTATTGCTGATGATGAGGAGGGAATCATGCTGCCTAAGGCAGTTGTAGAGGGAAAGATCGTGAAACATTATGACGAAGAAGGAAATTCCCGTTATGACTTCCAATTTTGTAACAAACGCGGATTTAAGACTACTGTAGAAGGATTGTCTTATAAATTTGATAAGGAATACTGGAATTATGCTAAATTGATTTCCGGAGTCTTGCGTCATGGCATGCCAGTACATCAGGCTGTAGAATTGGTTGCTTCCATGGAATTTGATAATGAGAATATCAATACCTGGAAAAACGGGGTGGAAAGAGCTTTGAAGAAATATATTCCAAACGGTACAGAGGCCAGTGGTGAAAAATGCGAAAATTGTGGTTCTCCGTTGGTTTATCAGGAGGGATGTCTGATTTGTAAAACTTGTGGGTACTCCAAATGCGGTTGATGCTGACTGTTTGAAATGGGTGGCAAGGTTCTTGCTGACAGTTTTCTGAAGAATATGATTAAATTAGCCCAAGTGTGCGACTTTTTGGCATGCTTGGGCTTTTGGGGAGTAAAATATATGGGATATCGGTGGAATTCTGGGTTTTATGGAACAGATTACGATAATATGATCTATCTTTACAAGAATTCATAAAATAGAGTATTAATTTTGTATTTTTACCATCTTGCATAACCAACGTAAAGAAAAGTATTTTGATATGCAAATACATTACGGAATAGAGAATTTACATATAGCTTGTCCGGTGGTGACCATCGGAAGTTTCGACGG
>URJC01000028.1 GCA_900548135.1 uncultured Odoribacter sp.
GCCATTATCAATGGTACAGAAGAACTACTTGAAGAATACCGTAAACTCGGCGTAACCATCTATGCTACCGGAGGAGAAACGGCCGATGTAGGTGACCTTGTCCGTACCATCATCGTTGATTCCACCGTTACTTGCCGCATGAAACGTACGGATGTAATCGACAATGCCAATATCCGGCCCGGAGATGTCATTGTCGGACTTGCTTCCTATGGCCAGGCGACTTATGAAACGGAATACAATGGGGGTATGGGTTCCAACGGACTTACCTCTGCCCGCCACGATGTCTTTGCCAAATACCTGGCAGAAAAATATCCGGAAAGTTACGATAATCTGGTCCCCCAGGAATTGATCTATGCCGGAAATTGCAAGCTGACAGATGCTGTCGAAGGTGTGGGATTAAATGCAGGTAAGCTGGTATTATCACCCACCCGTACCTATGCTCCAGTCATAAAAAAAATACTCGACCACTACCGGCATGATATCCACGGTATGGTCCACTGTTCAGGCGGAGCACAGACAAAAATCATGAACTTTGTAGAGAATATGCATATCGTCAAGGATAATCTCTTCCCTGTCCCACCGTTATTCCGGCTAATTCAGGAACAGTCCGGTACGCCTTGGGAAGAAATGTACAAAGTCTTCAACATGGGACACCGCATGGAAATTTATGTTGACGGGGAACTAGCCGAAGAAATCATCACCATTTCAAAGAGTTTCAATATTGATGCCCGGATCGTCGGCCGTTGCTACGATAACGACGAAGGCGAAGGAAATAAGCTTACCATAATCAGTGAATTCGGGAAATTCATATACTGAACGGTAGGTTTGATCCGTAAATTTTATATATAAGTGAAACGGGAACCTTGAGGTTCCCGTTTTTATTGGTTACAATTATGTATAGAAATAATTACAATGATAATCTGGTCATTTTCTATACGGCAAATAATACGATGCACTGAGTTAATGTACCTTGACCAATAACCTGCCAACTCAAAACGTAGTGATTCCGTTTACCAAGACCAATAAGCAAATGTTCTGCCATAACAAACAGCCAATAAAAAATATCACCAGCTGAAAACCACTCCCGGCAAAACCCACGGCAAATATACGTTATTCCATCTTCTGGGAAATCAGGAACAATTACAATATGCAAGTTATTCATTAATATGATGACATGTTATTAAAACTTATCTCTATCACAAACTAAACAATTTCATTTCATTTTGTATACCAAATATTGGCAAACAGTTTGAAAACATTAAAATGATTTACAAATTTTACTAAAAATTTAAAAATCATATGGAAATGGACATTCAATACAGGCAAACGATTGTGCTACGTTGCCTGACTAAACGATTAAATCTTAATCAAGTCATTAATATACAAGAGAATCTTTTCCCTTTTGTTATTATTCCCGACATCAAGGTAATCCTGGACCTTCAACAGGTATGTTTTATGGACTGTTGTGCCATAAACAGCCTCCTCACCATGAACAGGATTGCCCAGGCCAACCACACCCTTCTGGTGCTATGCAATTTAACAGAACATGTACGCCTTTTAACCGACACTTTAAAACTATCTCACGTCCTATGTATAGAACACCAGCCTAGCAACAACTATCATTCTCTCTCCTTAGGGATACCTTTAGAGCTAAAATAAACCTGATATTGTCAATTCAATACAAAAATTGAAACAACGCTTACAAAACAAATCTATCTACTCAAACCGATTAACAAAATAATACACCATACAGTAGTAAAACATTTTATTTACTGGTGGTATTCTATGATTTTTGTTAAAACTAAAACTAATTTAACTTCTTAACCATGAATGAAAAGAAATTAACTGAGAAACAACTTGGACGTCTGAGATTAGCCTATGAAGTGCAACAAATCGCAAACCCCTATCTCAAACAAGGGATTTATTCTAAAACTGCCATTTATCTTAATTTTGTTGTAAAAGAAATTCCAATATGTATCAACACCTTCAGAAAAATGTTGAAAGAAGATGTTTCGAATTTCCCACAACTTGCCGAAGAATACCAACGTCAGGCAACCTTACAGTATTTAAACTTTCTGGATAAAAGAAGACAGAAAAGAATAAAATCCTGAGACAAGGTCATTCCGGATGAAAATGTAGGTCGTATCCGGAAATTTTAAAACAGTGCTAAAATCAAAGAAAAAGCCAATAGTAAGAACAGAATAACTTTGTCTTCTTACTATTGGCTTTCCTATTTTTACCTTGACTTGCTAGCCAGCGATATTAATGTGTCTGTAACATTCCCCGTATTCTTTGTTTCAGGTTCAGTTGGGTACTATCCACTTTTGCTTTACGTGAAGGGATAAAAAGGTCTTTGTACTTGGCCTTTGTAATCCGGAACTTCATTTTTTCCAGGGAACCTGAAATATCAACACCAGCACGGAATGGTAAAGGTGATTTCAAAATAGAAATATGATATTTAAAGGTCATATCAATATTGTGCTGTCCTCCGATAGCAGCTTTATACCGATCAATTTCCACCAGAAAGGGAAAAATCTCTATCGTACCATCCTTAATGGCCAAATCTACGGATATACTATCTATCAAATTCCGTTTCTTATTTTTAAACATCAGCATCTTCGAGATTTCGGCAAATGTCTCTCCATCCATCAACACCAAATCACGTCCGTCCAGATAAGCAGCTGCCCGCAAAGTAGGCAAATCAATCATCATCGACGAATCAAGCCAGGCATCAGCTGCAATATGAAAATCCACCGTTCCTGCAAACGAACGGAGCATAGGGAAAAGAGTATCCAGCGCAGGCATCAGGTGTACCAGGCTATCAATCCGGATATCATGCATCTGTAAGGCAAAACCAGTATATGCTTTTAAAGTATCAATCGCTTTATAGACAGCAGATGTACTCATATTAGCCGCCGAGGAACGCAATTCCAGGTCTGACAGTTCAATACATTGGTTGCGCATCACCACCTCCCCATGAATACTGTCCATCTCCAATTGGCCAAACATCACCTTCCGGATATCTGTCTGGAAAGTAAAATCAATACCCGGAGGAACCACAAACAAAGAATTATTTCCAGCCAAGCTTATCGAATCACTAACCACCGGCAGAGCTTCCATATCATCTATTTCCCCATTACCTCCAATAGTATCCCGGTAACCAGCCTCCACTTTTGCCCTATACGAAGTTCCCATTTCCATTGCCCTCATTAACTGGTTACAATCAATAAAATCGGATGTCACAATCAGCTGTCCCTGCAAAGTAGTATCTTTACGGAAGAAAGAACGGGCCATATTCGTGATACTTCCTGTCAATTTCAGATCCGAACGTCCCAATCTTACAACAGCAGAATCCAGTTCCACATCATTCATATTAAACCGCATCCGGGTACCCGGCATTTTGATCCGTACCGGGAAATAAGGAGTATAAGCCCGGAGACCTGTAAAATCAATCGTACCGGCAGGATGCCAGATTTTCGCATTACGCTTGCTACGCACAGCATCCAATTCAACATCAGCCTTCGCTAAATTCAACCGATTACCCAACATCCGTAAACGTAAACTATCGACATGCATGCTGGCATTTATTTGCGGCACCTTTTTATCCCGCTTCCAGGGCATAAGGGATGCTTTCACATCTGCTTGCTTCAAACCAACCAGTAAAGTATCCCGGACAATAAAAATCATCCGTCCCAAATGCAAATTAGAACTCATTGAAGCGATGGCTGTTGT
This sequence comes from uncultured Odoribacter sp., assembly GCA_900548135.1. Taxonomy (GTDB): domain Bacteria; phylum Bacteroidota; class Bacteroidia; order Bacteroidales; family Marinifilaceae; genus Odoribacter. Next base: position 3,733 of record URJC01000028.1, read on the forward strand.
ATCCCGTAAAGGAGAAGTTTTCAGGGTCAGATAGGTAGTATCCATCAATAAACGCACTTTATTGCGTATGTGTATATCCAAACCTGAATAGCCGACAATACCATTCAGCAGGTCTTTTCCTTGTAATGTATTCAAGTTCTGACGATTGGATGCAAAAGCAATACCAGCAGACCTGATATTCAGAACAATACTGTCTTTGGGAATAAAAATTTCTACGTCTTTAGCCTGACATCCCCCTCCGACATTGATTTTTCCATAATTTCCTTCTATCACATCGCTGACCAACACCTTTCCCCGTAAAGAAGTATTCAATTTCCCCTTGCAGGTTATTCCATCGGCAAGGGGGAATATCCGGGTCAATGCCTCAAAATCGACTAATGCATCAATTTTAGCCTTCACCAAAGGGGCTGACAGCAATTGTTCTACCTGAGCTTCCAAATCAATGTCAGTGCCTCCTCCCTGCATACAAAAATGACGGAGGGTAAGATAGGATTCCTGTTCCTTCTGTAAATCCACCAAGGCAAAAAGATCCATTTCCAGGGTGTCTATTCTGGATGGCATACCCGGATAAGCAATATATCCATCCTTTATACTAAATTCAGAAGTAATCAAAGGTATATGTTGCTTTCCATACAATCCGGAAACCTCCCCTTTGCAGGTAACCTCTCCACGTACTGCCACATCATCTCTCTTTTTTAATATTGTATCAGGAACCAAATCCAACAATGTTTTCAAAGTAGGGATATGAATCCCATACTTCAGGTCAACCTGCACTGTCCGGGTAGTTGTATCTCCTCTCAAAGTCCCTCCCGCCCCAAAACGTACCCCATTTACATCAAACACTGCTTTTTCAAGCGTATAAAGCAAAGAATCCCGGTTAATCTTCATGCCGGTTTCTATTCCCAATTTCAGGTGGTTCACCAGCAATTGCCCTTCCTGCCAGAATAAAATATTCCCGGCCGAAAAATTCAGCTTCAAACGGGAACGCCTGGCTCCCAGCATCCCATCCAAGCTCAGGTTCAAGCCCGTGAGTCGGGTATAGATTTGTGTATTCCGGTCATCAAAGATAAGACACCCATTTACAACACGCACATTACGTAAACGGAGGCCGGAATTAAACCCAGCCGTATCGGCAACTACCGTATCGACAGCAACGGTATCTGCTGAGGGGCGTACTACATTCCAGTTGGCAACTCCGGAAGTATCCACGTAAGCATAAATCTCAGGCCGTTCCAACACAAAATCTTTGACAACAATACGGTTCTTTCTCAGATAAGCAATAGGGTTAATGGTGATCAAACACGATTTCATCCTCATCAGGGAATCCTGTGCCACAGGCGGAGTTGTTACCGTACTATCCCGGAACACACCGGAAATCAGCGTAGCATCTGACATTTCCAGTCCAAAATCAGGAAAAGTAGAAAAAAAGGTGAGCTCTATCTTTCCAAAATGCACTTCTGCATTCAAATATTCCGTAGCCACTTTTTCCACCGTGGGTGTCAGTTTTTCCGGTGTAAAAACAAAATGAATAAGGATACCTATGCCCACAACCACCGCAACAACCAGAATCAACAGACTCCATAAGATCCAACGCAATACACGTTTCCAAAGTACTTTTTTCATTTTTTCCAGCTATAATTCTGACATAAACTTATCCCGTTCGTAAATCCGATGTTCCGGGAAACCACCCATTAATTATAAATCAAATATTTTTTCCTGATCTGCCTGAAATTTTCCAAATCCGGCTGCCAGGTCTTCCGGATTTCTTCCTCCGTTTTCCCGGCAATAATATCTTTCCTTAAACGGTCCGTTCCTGCCAGTTTCTCAAAATAAGAAATAAAAAAGGGTTCCTGGCCCGTATAACTCCGGTAAGCCGTTATCAACCAATCCAACCTCAGGCGTGCCCCTTTTTTAACCGCTTCATACTCTCCTCTTAAATCCATTCCATAACATTTTTTTCCCAGGCATTTCGGATTCTTACTCATTCCGGGGATGCTCTCCGGCGTATATGAATAAGACATTTGCTTCAATGCAGGGTGTCCAAAAACCTGAAAGGGCGTATAAGTACCCCGTCCTTCATTCACCACCGTTCCCTCAAACAGGCAAACCGAAGGATACAACATTACCGATACCCGGTCCGGCAAATTAGGCGAAGGCGGCTGTGGTAAACTGAATGTCATCTCCCTTGTCCAATTCCGGCAAGGAACAACGGTAAGCAGGCACCTGACCCCATTTTTCAACCACCCTTCCCCATTGATCATCCTGGCGTACTCCCCTATAGTCATCCCATATACAACAGGAACAGGATGCATCCCCACAAAAGACCGATGTTTTGCTTCCAGTACTGGTCCATCTATATAAAATGCATTCGGATTAGCCCGATCCATCACAACCAGCGGAATATTTTCTTCTGCACAAGCTTCCATCACATTATGCAAAGTCGACAGATACGTATAAAAACGGACTCCGACGTCCTGGATATCAAATATCATTATCTCTATCCCTTCAAGGTCTCCAGACAACGGTTTCTTCTTCTTGCCATATAGCGAAATCACTGGCAAACCAGTAGTTTTATCCGTATAATCCCCCACCATTTCCCCAGCATCAGCATCTCCCCGGAAACCATGTTCAGGACAAAAAACACGCACCAGGTTTACCCCATGGTCCCGCAAGAAATCCACACTATGCAGTCCTCCCACGACTGAAGTCTGATTGGCAATTATACCTACCTTTTTACCAACCAGTAAAGACTCATATCCGGCAAAATCAGCAATTCCAGGATCTATGGCATACATCACCGAAGACACACAAACCGTACAAATACCTGAAAGAATTTTTTTTAATAATTTCATATTCTATCTGCTACTTCTTTTCTTCTTCCGGAAAATCAAGTTTCATCGAATACAAGATACTCTCCACCTGACGCACCATATTCCGTTTCTTTCCATCCGGAGCATAAACATATCCCATCATATAAATTACCCGGCTATTTTTCTGGTCAAGCACTACATTAAGCACAAAAGGACCTGCCATAAAATCATTCTCGGCAATCCACAACCCTTTGATCAGCATGGCATAATATTTCCCGTCATACTCATAATTAGCTGCCGTCATCGGAGTCACCATATCCAAAGCCATCCAGGTACTATCCCGTGGCCCGGGAATATATTTTTTCAGTTCTTCATTCACCCGGTCCAATATAATGTGGTAATCCAACTGACTCTGGTTGGTATAAGGCTCCTCAAAAAATATAATACCTTTACTATCTGAACGGGTCTCCGAAGAAATCCAGACAAAATTATTCGTGTCTTTATTAATCATATATCCCCCCGGACAAAACAACAACATATCATATTTTTTCTTAAAAGTCTGATAGATTTTGTTATCTGCAGTTTTCTTATACACATTAATCAAGCGGTCACGCTCTGCTTTCAGATACACACCCATCATCTTTTCCTTATTGGCATCGAAGATCTTGTAAAAAGATGCTGCATCGGGTGCAATAATCTTAAAGATTTTCTGTGAACGCGCCCAGGGACTGTCAAAATAGGCCAAAGAAGCCGTATCCGCTTTGCTATTTACCGATACCAACAAAATATTACGGTGTGCACGTGCATTCCGCTCAAAATTAGCCGGAGGCAAATTGATCAAATCAAAAATGGGCTCAGCCTGAGGCAAACCAACTTGATCCTGGCCGAAAAATTGCCTGATCGTGTCGCCCATACTACCCTCCCACTGAAGCTTTGGCATGACCACCATCAATTCATTGGTAGAACCGGTAATAGATTGCAACATAGCTCTTCCGCCTCCGTTCTCTTTACAAGAAACAAACAGAAACAATCCAAGACAAACAGGAACAATAAAATTCACTATTTTTTTCATAATCATTTATATTAATGAAATAATCAATCAATATTAATTATACATTCAGAGTTACCAAGTCTTTAAGGTTCCACTTTCGTTTCAGCAGAATCCAAAATGGCTTTCACCGCCCCAACCAGAATTTTAGCTTCGACCATCATAGGCAAACGGTATTCATCCTTACTCACCCACACCTTCATATTCTCTCCCCCCTTAAATACCTCTCCTTCCACCAACAAAGGTGAAAATACATAGCACTCTTGTTTACGGCCAGCTATTTTCAACTTATTCACTCCCAGATAGCGAATATATAAATCGTATATTTTGCTGTCAATCAATATCCGGATCGGAATAAGATCATTTTCTTTGTATTGATCAAAATCCAATTCCCGGGTCATCCATGCAACCGACAGCATATCGTAGGTGTCAGGCAACAAACGCACCGTATCTTTTCTCAGATATCTTCCGATCCGGTGCACATCTCCCAAAATCACAGAATCCTTATAATTGAAAACATAATCAAAAGTTTTATGATAATTTCCTTCATGTGCTTTCCGGGAAAATTCATATGGCAAAAAAGTCTTGCTATCGTAATGGGAGATCAGCGTATCCCGTACCTTAAAAATCCAATCTCTGGAAGGGAAAGTTCCTCCGGCTGCTTCCAGTTTCACAGCATCCGGATATTTCTCAGACTTGCTCATGGTAAATTCCACCCATCCTGCTTTCACCCAAAGAATTCCCCAGTTATAATAACCCGTATACGTCAATTTCTCTACTGGTATAAACTTAGTCTGAGAAAAGAGTGCCCCACTCCAACCTAACAAAAATATCAATAACAAAACTCGTCTCATAAATAATCCTTTTATCACTCTCCTTGTTTATACGTTCCCTGCAAATCAAATTCCTGTTCAATATCGAAGTTTTGTTTCACAGCAATTTCCGCAGGCAAATAAACAATTTCTTCCGGTTGTTGGTGTTTCAAATACAATCCCGTATCCCACACACCATTTCCATTGGTATCCAGAATAGCCCTGAATTTATATTTCCCCTCTGGCAACAACTCAAACTCAACGACACCGTCTCCTTTAATCTCTTTCTCACGGACAATGCTGTATTTCCGTTTCCCATTTTCAGGCTTGCCCGTATCCGATTTATAGAGTTGCAGAATCGTATTCCCCGTAACACCTTTCACGGTCAGCATCACTTTTCCATAATATTCCTCTGTCCGAACCTTAAAATTCTTCGATATTTTATCGTTAAAATGCCCGTATATATCATATACAGAAGCGGAATCAATCTCCAATAAATATTCACCTCCAGCTTTCCAGGGAGCATCGACATACACGGTCCTCACTTTCCGTTCATCTTCATTCACTTTAAAATCCACCGGCTGATAAAGAGTATCCACCTTCTCCGATAAACGCAAATGTTGTAATCCACTCTTATCCACAGGCCGGTCGAATTCCAAACATAACCGGGCTTTCAGATCCAGTTCACCGCTAACATTAGACTTTATCTGCAAAAACTCTATTTTCGGATGATCGTCTTCCTTCTTCTTCTTTCCTTTGGATTCGTTATCTTTCTTTTCTTTAAAAGAATAGTGCACCGTATCCGCATATAAAGTATGTTGTCCTGTACTGTCCGAACGCAGATAAGAAAGAATCACATTCAAGGTGTCTCTTTTATACACAGTAGAATCTTTAATCCACAAAGTGATGGTATCCTTTCCTACGGTCTGTTCCTTAAAATACCAATCCTCAGGCAGAGGTTCCGTTGCAAGCGTATCCCACAGGCGTGCCTGAAACTCATTTTCAGCTGGTATACTAAAAATAAAATCCAGTTTTTCCCGGTCTTTACGATCGCTATCCACCAGATACAACTGAGTGAGCTTTTCCTGGAACATCCGGATATATAAATTGCCCGGCCCATATCCCAGATATTCGGTTGTGACAATACTATCCCGGGTAATCGTGTCCCTGCCACTGATCTGTTCGATGATCCGGAACGTATCCGTACGTACCATTGGCATTACTATGGGAAATACTGTAGAATCCAAATATCCGAACATTTCCACCTCAGGGGCATATTTCTTATCTTTATTCTTATCATCAATAGCCATCACTCTGTAATGAGCCTGCCGCAAGTTAGTAAGCCTGAAAAAACCAGCACTATCTGTTCGGGCAATATAATCAGGCAATTGCAACAAAGGGACAGAATCAGCCTGATCTTCATACAATCCAACCAGAATATTCATCATAGGCTCATAAGATTCAGCATTTACAACATTCCCGCTTACCTCCAGCGTATCAATTATATCTCCCGTCGAAAAAACATAACGGTAATATCCCAGAGGATTTCCTTCATTATTATCTACAATAGCATCAGCAAAATCCATGCTATAAGTTGTATTGGGCCGTAGAGTATCAGGAATACTGACCTGTACATATTTACCTCTCAAGCTTACTTTCGGATTTTTTTTCAAAGGCGGGGAAAATACAAATTTTTCACTGACCTCCTTCAACTGCACAAACTCGCTAAAGAAAATATCCACCCGCTTTTTATCAAAATTCTTAGTATATGAAACAGGAACTTCTCCTACAACTACCGGAGGAGTAGTATCTTTGGGTCCGCCTTCCGGGTATCCCCGGTTAGCACAAGCATATACCAACAGGGCCAGCGCTATCGCACCTACCCAATCCCAACGAAAACTATTCTGATTCATCCTGCTCATCAATTCCTGTATTTTACCTATTTTACTCAATTTACAAAGATAAGTTATTCAAATAAAAGGTAAAAGGTAAAAAGTAAAAAAGTTAAATAGTTTGTGCCAGGCATCCCAAGCTGAATTTGACATCATCAGCTTCTGCCAGGACTTTCAGGCAGGCCTCCATAGTGGCTCCAGTAGTGATAACATCATCCACTACCAAAACATGCCTTCCCCGTATACGTCCGGGAGCTACCAATTCAAAAATATGCTCAACATTTTTTTGGCGCTCTGCTGCATTTTTCCCGGTTTGAGATACATTATTTTTCACCCTCACCACGACATCATCCAAAATTTCCAGAGGCAATGCTTCTTGTATCCCCCGGGCAATTTCCATCGCTTGATTAAATCCCCGTTTCCGCTCCCGTTTTTTATGCAATGGAATAGGAACGATACAATCAGCCTCACAACTCCCGGTCATTTTCTCTCCCAACATACGCCCCAGATAAGTTCCCAGCCGGCGATAAGCATGATATTTTACCAGATAAATCAGATTTTTATACGGACTGTATTTATGATAATAGAAAAGCGTATGCAATCTAACAGGCCGAAAAGCTTCATCAAAATGTTCCAACACCTCTTTGCCAGTCAAATATGTTTCTTCTGTAAAAGGAAAATCTGCCAAACACGCAGTGCATATATACTTTTCGCCCTTAATCAAGCTTTTTCCACACACTTCACACACCTGTGGAAAAAACAAATCCCATAACGCCGCCCGAATCCCCGGACTTTCTTTTTCCAACCGATTCCACAACGAACATTTCATACTGATCTATAATAATTGCTTTCCGGCTTTATAATAGTTCCATACACAAATTATTTACCTTACCACCTTAGAGCTCCTACCTCCATTTTTCATTGTTTGACAAAATTATAAGTGATCGTTCCTTTTTGCTGAGCCGGAGCATTGGGTTTTTCATTAAAACGGGAACGTTCAGCAGCATCAACAGCCACTCTCCACAAACAATCGTCAGCCTGTGACTGTGATTCCAGCACAACAGCCTTCTGGACAATCCCCCTGGGATTGACTGTAATTTCCACAACCACCCGCCCCCCATACTCGCACTTAAACACCGGAATAGGCAGGAAACGGGCATATCGGTCTTTCAGGTTATAGCTCACACTACTCTCTCCGGAATAAAAAACAGATTTCAAGGAATCCAACTCCTGTTCTCTCCGGTCGTGTACATTTTGCAGACTATCCCGTTTATAATTTTTATCCTGCCGGGCCTTATACCGCCCATCCTCACCATTCCTCTGCAATTCCTGCATAATTTCATCAACATATTCCTCCACCGAAGCAGACTGCTCTGTCCGTTTTTTCTCCACATTCTCATTCACAGCTATCGAACGTAGCAACCGGTTCACTTCTTCTGCTGAACTCTTGTGCCGGATTTCTTCTTTCCGTAATTGCTCCTCCTCCTGTTGCCGGATTTCCTCCGGATCAGGAGCCTCCATCACAATCTCCATTTCTGCATGTACTTCCACTTTACGAATTTCCATCCCCAGCAAAAGGATGGCCAATAACAAATGAAAAATTACAGTGCCCATAATTCCACGCCGATGCGGAACAATGATTCTCATAATATATTCCCTGAAAGACATTTTCAAATCTACAATTTAACATCCAAAAACTTTACCTTACGTTTGCGCCCTCATAGATCTAAATCCGGACATCAAACCCATATTTATACTTAACGTCTCCCCCAGCCCCTTCACTCAAACCGGATTGCTCTTATTGGCCGGATTCGGGATATCAGCATAGCAGGAGCAATCAGCATCACCACCGACACCACCAACACTCCGGCGTTCAGCAATAAAATATACCAGATATCGAAATGAACAGGCACTTTATCCATATAATAACTTGCAGGATCCAGACTGACAATCCTGAAAAAATATTGTATTCCACCCAAAACCAAGGCCAACCCATTCCCGACAAGCACTCCCCTACTGATCAAACCGGCAGCAATATATAAAAATAGTTTCTTCAACGAAATATTTTTATACCCCAATGCCTTCAGGATACCAATCATTGCGGTTTTGTCCAGAATCAGGATCAGTAACCCCGATACCATATTGAATCCGGCCACAATCACAATCAAGGTAAGAATTACAGCCACATTCAGATTCAGCAGATTCAACCAGTCAAAAATTTGCGGAGCAGCCTCTTGTAAAGAGGTGATTTTATAAAAATCCTGATCTTCATTCCAAGCAAGGACATGATCCAAGGCTTCTTCAACTGCTGGTATCAGCCGGATATCTTCTAATTCTATAGCAACCCCTGTCAATTGTCCGGCATCCCATCCATTCAACCGTTGTAAATGCCGGATATCACACAACACAGTCATGTCATCATACTCTTTGAATCCGGTATCATAAATTCCTTTCACTGTAAACACCCGAACCCGGGGAGGCTGTTGTACAAAATAAGCCTTGATCCGATCTCCGGCTTTCACATCCAATAACGCAGCCACAGAAGCCGAGAGCAGAATATCATCGGACGGCCGCAAAGAAGAAAAAACAGGAAATCCGCCATCTTTCAGATAACCCTTATAAAAATCGGCATTATATAAAGAATCTACTCCTTTCAGCACAACCCCGTGAATTTCGGTTTCACTTTTCAAAATAGCAGGTTTTACTACATAAGGATAGGCTTGTTTCACCTCTTCCAACGTACTCAGTTGCTGTAATAATGAATCCGGAAACAAGATTCCTTCTCCCGCATGAGCCACATCAGTCTCATAACCTGTAATATTCAGATGAGCCATAAACCCGGACAATTTAGCAGCTATCTCTTGCTTAAAGCCTGTAATGATAAAAACAGACAACAACATCACACATACCCCCAAAGCAATCCCGCCTACAGCCAGTCTGACAATAGGCACAGACACAGCTCCACGGCTCTTTCCCCGGAGCATCCTGCGCGCAATGAACAATTCCAGATTCAATTCTACCGTTTCATTTGTTTACCGGACAAAATTAAGGGAAAATATTGATTAATGATACTTCACATTACATATTCATGTTTTTTACACGCAATCGATATAAATTTGATTAATTATAAGTTAAAAAGGGATCAATATGATATTTCTACAATTAATTTTTGTATTATTGTTTCAAAATGTAAGTAATAAACAAACCTGAATCATGCAAAATAATTTGATTGACAAACAACTGGTTGAGGCAATCATGGCCCAATGTGGTGTAGACAATCTGGATAACGCGTCTATCCGTGACACAGTAAAAATTGCCAACTTATTGGAGAAAGCGACAGGAGAAAAATTTATCCGGATGGAAATGGGGGTTCCCGGCCTGTCTCCCTCGCGTATCGGAACAGAAGCTGAAATACAAGCTCTGCAACAAGGAGTTGCCCAATTTTATCCTATGTTGGAAGGTTATCCGCAATTATCGGAAGAAGCATCCCGCTTTGTAAAAAACTTCATGGATATAGACATCCGACCGGAAAGCATCATTCCTACTGTCGGGGCGATGCAAGCCTCTTATGTGGCTTTTATGGCATTAACAGAATGCTATCAGGAAAAAGACACCATATTATTTATTGATCCGGGTTTTCCCGTGCAAAAAACCCAGTTAGAAGTCATCGGTAAACCTTACATCACTTTTGATATATATGAATACAGGGGTAAAAAACTGGAAGCTAAACTAAGGGAATACCTGGACAAAGGAAACATAGCCGGCATTATCTACAGCAATCCCAACAATCCCTCCTGGGTATGCCTTACTACAGAAGAATTACAAATCATCGGACGTCTGGCGACAGAATACGACACGATCATTTTAGAAGACCTGGCCTATTTTGCCATGGATTTCCGGAAAGACCTTTCTCATCCGGGACAAGCTCCTTTCCAACCCACTGTAGCTAAATATACAGATAACTACATTTTTATGATTTCCAGTTCCAAATTATTCAGCTATGCAGGTCAACGCCTGGGATTACTCTGCATTTCCGATGCTTTGTTCAATAAAAAGTACGAACATTTGAAAGAACGCTACAAATCAGAAAAACTAGGCTACACCATTACCTATAAATTGATTTACACCCAGACCTCCGGAACTGCACATTCTCCGCAATATGCAGTAACAGCCATATTACAAGCTGCCAACGAAGGCAAGCTCAACATCCTGGCAGATGTGAAAGAATACGGGAAACGAGCTGAAATCATGAAAAACTTGTACCGGAATGCCGGTTTCGAAATTGTTTACGATAAAGACGGAGAAGAAGAAGTCGCAGACGGATTTTACTTTACGATTATGTATCCGGGTATGTCTGGAGCCGAATTAGCCAAAGAACTCCTTTATTATGGCATATCTTCCATCACTTTGAAAGGATGCGGCAGCAAACGGGAAGGACTAAGAGCCTGTGTTTCCCAGGTTGGGCTCGACAAGATGTCCATTTTGGAGGAAAGAATCGGACGATTTGAAAAAGATCACCGGATAAGACTTCACATGCGATAAACCAGGTGTGCAAAAATGAGAAAAATAATTTCTCACTTGGAAAAAGGATGTGAAACTTTAAGGTAAACCTTGAAAATAAAATCATCTTTTTTTGTACTTCAGATTTTAAAATGTAATTTTATACCCGGAATCGATTACAAAGCGTAATAAAAATATACAATTATTTGACAAATTATAATTTTTTAAGATTATGGCAAAATTCAGAGGAGCTATCGTTGTTGACACCGAACATTGTAAAGGATGCAGTTTGTGTGTTGTAGCATGTCCTACTCACGTAATAGAGCTAAATCCCGATGTAAACGGCAAAGGCTATCACTACGCATACATGAAAAATCCCGAAGTTTGCATCGGTTGTGCGAGTTGTGGTTTGGTATGTCCTGATTCTGTAATCACAGTTTACAAGAAAGCAATAGAATAACGATAAGGGCCTTCGTTCACAAGAACGGAAAACGAGAAAGCCTGGCGGTTTAATTCAAACTTCACAACCAGGCAATGTAAGAGCCCCTGTTCAAGTGCAAATTTAAAATCAATAAGTTCATTCGTAATTTAAAAGAATATGGCAGAAGTAAAATTAATGAAGGGTAACGAAGTCATTGCAGAAACCTCCATCCGTT
>URJC01000029.1 GCA_900548135.1 uncultured Odoribacter sp.
CCCAGCTCCAACTGCCGATCCATGATCTGTTGTCCCAAAGCAACATGACTATCTATCCAGGACTTCGGAAGCGGTCCGCCATAACTCTGGATATTTTGCATCCATTGCCAGGCAAAATGCCCGGGTCCTGTCAGGAAAGAACGGGCTTCTTCATCAGTGAACCCAAAACGCAATAAAGTATTATACCATACTCCTTCCAACCCAACTACCGATAAAGGCATATTGATTGCATTCATTGCCATATAATCAATTTCCCTTTGCCAACGCTCCCAATCCCACCATGAAGCAGTGTAACTGATCGTACAATAATTAAAATAAACCCGGTATTTTCCCTGTATGATACGACGCTCCTTACCTGTAGGCAAGGGTAATTTTTCAGGTAACCGCAATTGGTCGCCAAACCAGGAAACATGTGCATGACAGGTATATTTCAAATAACGATTATAAGCCGTAGCCAAAGACACTGCATTATTACCCCGTAAAACAACTTTTTTTCCCTTTGAGTCTATTTCATATACATCATTCCCATTTTCCGGCTGAATTAATTCCAAACGGAATTGCCGGGCATAACCGGGAGTGATCCGTTCTATCAATTCATAAACTGCTTTCTCAGGAGTTTTTCCGAAAGTCAGTAATGAAAAGCTACAAAATACAATAAAAAAAATCTTTTTCATATAGCTGGCTATTTAGTTGAATCCATGTCTCTTAGTCCCTGAAATCCATAGGTACATTTCTTTTCTGCTGCTGAGGGCCAGCAGGTTCCGGATGTGCATCAGGTTGCCGGGCATCAAAATAATAAATTCCCAGTTTATCAAATTCCCGGTATGCATTCTCCATTCTTTTTGTAAAACTAACATAGTCTTTCAGGGCAGGTTGTGTCCATGCAGCCTCAGCCAAAGCACACAAACGTGGAAAAGTCATAAAATCCAACCGTTTTATGGTATGCATCCGTTCAGTCCAAACATTAGCCTGTATTCCCTGAATATGGGACAACTGGTCTGCTGGTATATTCCAGGCTCCCAATCCTTTATCAGGAAAAGCATAAACATCTTCCAAAGGACAGAAACCTGCCCAAACCCTTCCCCATTTATGGCCCTGATACTGGATAAAATCAAAATACAGAGGCCGGCGCGGACACATCACAGTCGTATATCCTCCTGCCAAAGACTTTTTCAACTGATTAATCCGGTCATGCCGCCACCACATGATTATAGTCTCTTTAGAAGAAACATTCAAATCCAGCAACTCATCCCAACCCACCAATACTTTACCCAAAGCATGCACACTATCCACCATCCGGTGCATAAAATACCGCTCAGCTTCTCTCACCTCTTTCATACCTTCCCTTTTCATCAGGGCTTGTACATCAGGATCTGTCAACCATGCTTTTATCCCATACGCTACCTCATCTCCGCCGATATGCAGATAAGGGGATGGAAACAACGCTGCCACCTCACGCAATATATCCGTTAAAAAAGAATAAGTATCTTCCTTCCCAACATTAAAGGTAAAATCAGGATGCTCCGGAGTTCCTCCCCCCGAATATTCCGGATAAGCATTATTTGCCGCCGTTGCATGTCCAGGCATATCAATTTCAGGAATCACTTCAATATGACGTTCCGCTGCATAGGCAACAATCTCCCGGATTTCTTCCTGGGTATAAAAACGTACATCCTGACAATTGGGATCACTCCAATTTCCTTTCCCACCCACTGAAGTTAACCTGGGATATTTCTTAATCTCTATACGCCAACCCGGTTCATCTGTCAGATGCCAATGAAACTTATTCAATTTATAATAAGCCATCTGGTCAAGCAATTGTTTCACTTTTTCTTTTCCGAAAAAATGACGTGCTTCATCTAACATATATCCTCTCCAGGCATAACGGGGAGAATCCTGAATCTCACAACATTTTAACGTTCCTCCTTCATTATTCACCAACTGCAAAAAAGTCTGTATGCCATAAAAAATACCGGTAGCTGTGCTCCCACTGATTATGACCTGCTTGGGAGTTATCTGTACACGATAAGCATCTTTCTGCTGACAACCAGCATCACACATTAGCGCAATCGATGTCTTTAATGAACCTTTTTTTACTTTCATCTGAAAAGACAACGCCTGAAGCTTTTCTTTTAAAAAATTAGCTTCAGACAAAAACATAGGATCAGCATAACCGATCGTTCCTTTTTGTAACCGAAATTCCCCTGCATGCTCCGTTATCGATTCCGGATAAGGGATAACAGCCACTTTTTGCCCCTGCATTCCAAGTGGAACAAACAAACAAATACCAATAAATACAGCTATTACTAATTTCATCTGTCAAAATATTACAACTTATCCCGGATCTAAAAAAAAGACCCGGAATAAGTCACATGATTAAAAACCCACATGTTCCTTATCACTATTTAAGGATTCCGCTTCACCTGCTTTCATTTCTCTTGTAAAATGCCAAAGAATCGTATCTTCATATACCTTACCATCCTTTTTCACCACAGCTTTTAAAGTATTATCCCCTTTGCTCAATTTTACATTGGTAAAGATATAATGAATATCTGTATATCCTTTCTTAACCCCTTCCAATTTTTCCCCATTCAGGTACAATTCAGGTTGTCCCATATTAGAATATACAGTAACCTCTGTCAGTTGTTTTTCTCTTTCTTTCAAACGCCTCTGCGTAATGTAAACCACCGGATCTTTACTCCAGTTTGCTTTATAAAAGAAATAAGAATCTTTCTTGATTTTCCGGTCGATGGTAATCAATCCCTTCATATTACGGGCAGGCACACCTCCACGGTCAGACATCGGCACTCCGAAATCGAACATATTCCACAAATAGGAAGCAACAATATACGGATGGCTGGCTATCACGCTCCACTGATACTCGTGTAATTTCGTCTGGAAAGTTTCCGGATAATAAGGTTTTCCCCAATTCAAAGACTCTCCGAGGTATTCCGTCTGATGGGCAATATTAGCGTCAGCCCCATATTCTGACAACATAAATTTATATCCCGGATATTTAGTCTCCAGGTTTTCTATCCAGGGAACAATGTCCTGAATTTTCCGCTCATACCAACCAAAATAACGGTTCATGGCCTGAATATCGGCATTCAGGTTTACCGGATGTTCCATTGTCCCATAACCATTTACAGAAACAGTATATCGGTCAGGATCTTCCGATTTTGCCAGGTCATGCAATTCCTTGGTCAAAACCGCAGTATAGTCCTCAGGGCTATAAACTTCATTATGCAACCCCCAGACATAAATAGAAGGATGATTAAAATTCTGACGGATCAGTTCACGCAATTGCTCTTTAGCATTAGGCCCTTCCTGGGTGGAAACCCGGTTTACAAAAGGTATTTCTGCCCATATAATTAATCCGAGGCTATCACATTTTGCATAAATGTAGTCAGATTGTTGATAGTGGGCAAAACGAACTGTAGTAGCTCCGATATCCATAATAGCAGCCATATCAAAATCATGATTCTCATTCTTTAAAGCCGATCCGATTCCCCACCAATCCTGATGCCGGCACACTCCATACATCGGATACTTCTCTCCGTTCAAATAAAATCCCTTCCCTCCGATAATCTCAAATTTACGAATTCCAAGAGGCTGTACAATCTCATCAATGACCTCATTGCCCCGCTTCACCCGGGTCACCACTTTATACAAATACGGATCTTTTCTTCCATGCCATAAATGCGGTTTCTTCATCTGAAAAGCCTGTTCAAAACATTGTTCCCCCTGAGGCAATACCACGATATTCTGTGCTTTCTTCAGACAGAGTTTACCAGAATAATCATAGATTGTATTTTCCAATACCACGTTCTGAGGGGTCAATTCCTTATTTTCCACCTTCACCTTCACCTGTACATCTGCACTCTTGGAAGAGACATTTTTCTGGGTAATATACACACCCGAAGAAGCACAATCATTCACTGCAATATTTACCTTATCAGTAACAATCAACCACACCGGGCGATAGATTCCCCCATATACTCCAAACAATACATGATTAACAGGTATTACCTCAGGCGAAGAAGCATTATTAACCCGTACCAGCAATTCATTCTCCTGGCCATACTTCAGCGATTTTGTCAATTCAAATGCACAAGCCGAATAACCTCCTTTGTGATTTCCGATATACCGGCCATTCAAATATAAATCCATTACCTGTCCAACCCCCTCAAAACGCAAAAACACCCGTTTTCCCTTCAAGCCTTCTTCCACTTGGAAATTTTTTCTATAATAAGCTTCCCCGGCATAAAACTGATTGTATTTCAACTGCATATCCCGTGCATTCCAGGTATGCGGAATCTGCACTTTATCCCATTTCCGGTCAAATATATCCTTATACTTAACCGCATCCTGAGTAAAAGGACCTTTCCTGAAAGTCCAACCGTCATTAAAAGACACAACTTTTCTTCCATCAGCCATCGCATGGGATATGAAGAAAATCCCTAACATCAACCAAAACAATTTAACTTTAACCATCATTTATTATTTCATTTTTATAGTACTTCCTTTCTCTTCATTCATTGGCAATAAAACCTTATTTTCCAGTTCACAAACAGCATTTTTAAAATATATATTGATTTCTTTTTTATCCAAACACGGATCAGCCACATAGACCGATGGGTTTTCCGTATATGCCCCGCGGACCATCACAGTACAAGGCTGGTCCGCACGTAAATGAACTTTTCCCATCTCCAGGCTTGCAGGAGCATAACAAACCAGTTGCAAGACATCCAATTCCTTCTGATAGACAGCCTGTACCAAAGTATCATTCCGGACCACGACAACCTGAGTGGTATCATAGGCAGGAATCGATCCAACCCCAGGCACCATTAAGTACACATATTTCCCCTCCTGAGGATAATCGCCGTGATCTATCCAAAGGCTAAACGTTTCCCCTTTGACCGGACGGAGAGAATAGTTATAATTGATGTCGTTCCATGCTCCGGTAGCTGTCTTCACCTCATATTTAAAGTTTGTTCCTTCCGGGAAATAATACAGGATCTGATTATGCAACACCTTATTTCCCTCCACTTCCAAACTTTGATAATGACATTGCTCCACAGTCGTCGATATCTTACCCCCTCTTTCACCACCAATACCAGCTCCCAGACAAACAATTTCCTGATCAAACATAAACCAGCTTTTACAAGCCTTTATATCAAAATCGTTCGTTTGATAAGCCATCATACTATATTCTCCATCCGACACCCCTCCTGAAAAAACATTTTTTCCCCGTTCCCCCCAGGGAGCTGCCACCAAATTCTCATTTTCTTCATAAGCCGTAACCCCGGGAATACGATTCCAGTTCCATAACGGAAAAATATTATAATATTCATCACCCATCCTTCGCAAACAAGTAGCTCCGCCGGATAATAAACGTCCTTTCAGATTCTCTCCGTTTCCACTTTCTATTTTTACCGTACGCACCGAAGAAGTACGCACCGAAAAATCAAATCCCTTCCGGTTATGCAAAGCATAATCAGACCGCCAGAACACCTGACTAAAGGGATACCGGGCGGAATCACTATGTCCCTGAAAACGTGCCTTCAATTTCCCATATTCCGTAGCATATAAAGAATCCAGTCCCTGCATTTTCTCCAGCAAGTCCGGAATGTTTCCATGATATACAGCCCCTTCCCGGCTAATTCCTCTCCCCAGTACACTGAAATCAATATAAGGCCCACGAAATACATTCAAATAGGTTTCCCGCACAAAACGGCTGAATATCTCCAACTGCTCGTCCTTCAACGCATAAGAAGTCCCCTGCAACCACCCGGCAACTTTCACTACATTATGCACAAAAACTTCTCCATATCCCCCAATATACAATTGGTTTCCATGTTGCTGATAAGAATAATCTGCTTGCAAACCCTCCTGATTCGTAAAACGAACCGGGTAAAAAATCTGTCCTGAAGCAAAACGGACAATACTATCATCCTTCATCAGACACCCTCTTTGCAAATGATGAACTGCGATATCTTGTTTGTTGGCACCAGTCCATTTACGTGGATCAGGCCATGCCATCAACAAAAACAGTTGTTGCTGCAAATTTACAGGCAAAGGTTTTACTCCGGCATCCAGCAAAACCAAAATATCTCCCAAACGCTGGGGTACTGCAATCTGGTTATACCACCAATTGTGAGATTCAGGTTTACATTCCACCCAAAAAGACAAGGCATCCTGGATAGCTAAAAATAAAGTATCATTCCCGTGATAGCGGCTTTTCGGACTGACATAAGCCAATGACAACATATAAACCCGGTCTAAATGACGTATCTGTTCCCAATTGGTCCTAAAAAAACAGGTATAATCCAGATCTGTCCACTTTCCTCCCCTACGCAATTTTCCAACCCAATGTTCAACCAATGAATCATTCCGGCTAATGGCTTTGCTGTTCAACATTTCTTTACGCATCCGGTCCAGTATCAATGCAAAATGATCTTTCCGCTCCATCACGCGGGAGTGAACAACCTCCGGTTTCAAAATATAATCTGCAGGCAATCCTTTATCTGCCCGCTCCACACGCCCCTGGATTTTCAAATTGATCACGCCGCAATTCGTATACACCTCTGCCATACCCAGAAAATCTGATTCCTGACGTCCCATCGGATTATATCCTAAACGAATAGTTGATTTCCCACCAGGCTCCACAGGTTCTTTAGACCATTCCGAAGCCATGCATCCACAACTTGGTATAACCCTCTTAATGTACAAAGACTTCTCTCCTGTATTCATGAAATCGAAATCATGATACACTACTCCATTTTCCTCGCGGATCGTATGAAAATCATAACTATATTCACAGAATTCCATTTTCTGTGAACATAACTGTAATGAATATAATACTAAAAAACTTAGAATAATAAACTGTTTCATCCAAAATCCGATCATTGTATAACTCAAACACGCACAAATTCCCCAAACAAATCCAATTTGTCTTTCTATTTATATAAATTCTACTCTACAAACAATATTTCAAAAATAAACATCATTTTTTACATCCTGCTAATTTTTTCCCCGAAATGAAAAAAATAAGAAGATTCTGAAATAAAATGAGATTTATTTTAAATCTTTCCAACTTTAAACTCAGCAACACATACAGCCCCTCTGGATAAACTTGAATTACCATTTTCAGAGAATCCTTCTAACAAAGTCAGCCGCAAGTAACGTCCTGTTACTGTCTTCTTTAATTTAAAACGTTCTACTTTAGCTCCATTCGGCTCTGAACAAACAAAATTTCCAACTTTTACCCAATCCCCTTGGGCTGAATTCCGGACTTCGACACAAAATTTATGACAGTTAACCCGTGCCGAAGAAAAATTACGTCCCTTATACTCAATGTAATTAAATGACTCCGGCTGATTCATATCGATAACCAATATGGGATTACGGTCATACTTCGGACGATTTAAAGCCGGGCTCGCCCAAAAAGTTCCGGAATTACCGTCCAGCATATTTTCTGGTTCCTCCCCGGACTTAGAACGAAAATATTTACTTTCTTCAGGAACAATTTTCCAGCTTGTACGGACAATTTCTCCTTCCGATAGCCCATAATCATCATCCCGTAGTTTTACTTCAGGAATCCGTTCCGTAAAACAATCCGGAATCAAGGTCTCATCCCATTTTTCCCAAAATTTCTCCCCTTTATATTCCGGTAACTGAGCCATATCTTTTGCTGCAAAAGACCCGTATTTTATTCCCCAAAAATCAAAGAAAGGACGCATATCTGCATGAGCATATTCACAAACCCGTTTACAGAAAAATTCACGCCGGTTATCATTGGAGGAGGTGATTATTGACGCTGTTTTATCCGGAAGTTCCCGTGCACTCTTACTCAGATAAGCATACAACCTCCAACCGAATTGTTGGGCCAACTGGCAGAATGGAATCAACCGGCTATCATGGTTTAAATTCTGGTCAAAATCCCGTTCTGCAGGTTTTATCGCCTTGTACTGGTCAATATAATCTTGCCACTTCGCAGCCCTCGATTGTCCCCAATTATGCCGTAAACGGTTACCTGCATAGAGGGCATGGAAATTATTGGAAACTTCACCCAAAACTCCCCATTTCCAACAAGCCACCTGATAAGTATGTCCTAATTCATGATAAAATCCCCAAGATTCCCCATCATTTTGCATCCGGCTCAGACTAGCACCCCGCTGTGCATATCTGGATCCTCCGAACATACAAGGATAACCGGCATAAGCAGCACCAGCATGTATTTGTATATCCTGTACACAACGGGAAGGAAATTCAGGAGAATGATGCAACCACTCAGAAGTCGTATCTGACAACCCATGAAAAGCATTGAAATCCAATACTATAGCTTCTTTATAAAATTTCATCAATGCTTCAGGATCTTCAATAGTCTTCAGGATCTGAGTGGACATAGTCCAGATCATCCGATCGCACGCAATCTCAGCAAAGGGTACTGTTGTGGAATCGATCTCTCTCCGCCAGACTTTCGGATCGGTCTTCCCTAATACAAAATCCGGAGATTTTACAGCTCCGCTGATGATAAATGTCTCCGGTTTCATAAAAGGTTCCTCCGGAATAATATAAATATTACCTCCACTTACATTCACAATGTAAGTCGTATCACCATCCAGCAATTCCTGTACCACAAAAGGTTTTTGCAGACGCTTCCAAGGTTTCTGCTTCTCACGCAAAACACTGCTGGATGCTCCAATCCGACACATGACTTTTTTCCCTTTCAAAGATGCCGGCTTTACCACTCCGATAACTTCACAAGGCGCAGCATACAATCCCGTTGAAAACCAAGCCCGGTTCCCAGTCAGCGAAAAACGGGATGAAGGATGCATCCGCCGATAAACTCCATCAATTTCTACTGGCACATTTTTCAGTCTCTCTTCCCGGTCTCCAACCAGTCCGGGCCACTTTTTCACTACTGTCCAGACAGAATCCGGAACCTCAATTTTTTTTATTACATACTCCTGTTTCAAATGACAATTGGCAAGGCCTATTAATATAGCCAACACACCCCATATACGTACCATAGTGTATCAAATATTAAAAAATTTCCAAGTCCGATAAAAACACAACTCTATCGATTGCACAAGTATATTAAACTCTTTTCATTTTTCATTTTAAAATTTCAAAGATTTATAGATAAAAGATGATTTTAAAAGATTTATAGATAATTTTTAATCTCATAGAGAAACAAAAAAGACGGAACAATTTACTTATTCCGTCCTTTACCGGTTTATTTTTAAGTTGAAACTACAATTCTACCACTGATTATAATGTACTTTCGTTTCATTCCATTTATCTTTCGGGCTATGAGGTACAGCCGGATAACCGACAGGAATCACACAAAGTGAATTAATCTCATCCGGAATCCCGGTATATTTCTTAACCACCTCCATCCGTTCAGGATACGGATAAGTTGCCGTCCATACTGCTCCTAAATCCAATGCTTCAGCAGCTAAAAGTATATTCTGGGTAACAGCAGAACAATCTAAATACCAATAGGAAGATTTGGTGGTATCTCCACACACAACAATGGCCGTCGGAGCCTCTTTCAACATCTTAGCATAAGGCAAAACAGCTGCCATAGAATCCAGTACTTCCCGATTGTCTATTACAATGAGTTCCCAGGGACGTACATCTTTGCCGCTAGGTGCTGCCATCCCGGCTTTCAATAACAATTCCAGCTTTTCTTTCTCAACTGGCTTAGGCAAATATTTCCGGACACTTTTCCGGGAAAAAATATTCTCCAGAGCATCCTGTGTTTGAAATTTTCCTTCTTTTTCCTTTGAATGATCACATGCTGTCATAGCTAAAAAAATAAAAGAAACAGTAATTAATTGAGTTAATTTCATATAATTAAAAAATTACAAATTATAAATTACCATATCCGGACACTCACTCACAAACAGCCACTGACCAGGCTTTATTTTTTTAATCGGACAACTTCCCCCAGTGCAGGAATATTCACCCGGATTTTCCGTTTCCGGGCTTCATCGGCAAAGACAGTAGGAGGATCACTTAAAGGCTCATCCGATAAATCAAAAGTCCCATAGTGCATCGGAATAGTTATCCTGGCCTTCATTTGTTCCGCCGCAGTCAATGAATCATAGGGTGAAATGTGGTTAGGTTGCATAAACCAACGGGGTTTATAAGCCCCAATTCCTAATAAAGCGTAATCAGGCGCTCCAAATAATTCCTGTATTTCTGAAAAATGACTTGAATAGCCGGTATCTCCCCCATAATACACCGATAATCCATCCGTTTGTAACATAAAGGCCCCCCAAAGCCGTTGGCCACCATCATTCAACGAACGTTTACTCCAATGCTGGGCAGGAAGAAAAGTGATCTTCAACTGTTCATCCTTCATTTGTTGATACCAACCAGCTTCAATCACCTGCATTCCCGGACACCATCCCCGTATCAGCTCCCCCGTACCCAATCCGCAAAATGCTTTCATCCGGGGATTATTTTCAAAAAGACGGGTAATACTAGGCTTGTCCATATGGTCAAAATGATCGTGGCTGATTAATAAATAATCGATATTTTTAAACAGGCCCGGATCGGCCGGCAACTTACTTTTCCGCCGTACAAAAGGGATATTCCCAAAAACAGGATCAAACATAACCCTTTTACCAGCCAATTGCATATAAAAAGAATTATGTCCTAACCATACCAAAGAGTCTCCTGTTATCTGCTGAAGATTATATAAAGGAAATAATTGCGGTTCCCAATTTTCAAGCCGTTTTTCCCTCCGCTGTGGATTTGGAGAAAAACGCCATTTCATCACATTCCCAATCCCATGCTTGGCCCGGTGTTGCCGGTTTACAAAACGTCCTTTGACAACAGGATTCCCCCGCCAATAAGGTTTCACTGTTATCAATCCCTCATTTCTGCGAAAAATGATGCGCTCTCCCATGTTGTCCAGTTTTACACCCTAAGTTTGCTACAACAAATATACATTTTCGTCCCCTGATTAATTAACAATTTTACCTGAAAAATCATTAACAAATAGACAATTTTGTTATACACACTCTATAGTGCACATGAATCCTGATTTAAAATAACTTCCTTTGCCTGAGTATAAAAAGGCAAACGTTCCTGAAGATGCCGGCATACAAACTCCCGAATATCCTCATCGTTCAACTGACTGACAATCGGACGTTTATGTTTTCCCCGGATTAAGCGTTCCACAATAGTATCTATATCAGTATTCAAAAAAATAGTCTGTCCCTGGGCATTCATATAATCCATATTATGGTTGAAACAAGGTGCTCCTCCACCTGTTGAAAGGACAAAATCTTCATACAATTCACAAATTTCCTGCAAATAACGGGTTTCTAACTTACGGAATCCCTGTTCTCCTTCTGCTGCAAAAATCTCTGGAATCGTCCGGTGCTCCCGGTCTGCTATATAACAGTCCAAATCAATAAAACGGATACCTAATTCCGTGGCCATGATCCTTCCCCGGCGGGGTTTACCACAAGCCATATATCCAACAATAAAATACTTCATACCCTTCTATTACGTTTAAATCTCCATTTTCTTTCCATCCGACCTAGGCTTTATCTCCGGTTTCAGGATTTTCAAAATTCAATTTCATCTGCTCGTCATTTGCCAATTCTTCCGGATTGGTGATTTCGAACTCAACTTCCGGATTGATTTCATCCGTTTCGTTTTCTTTTACTAAAGGTTCTATCTCCCGGATTTCCTTCACCTCAAAAGTAGTAACCCGTTTTCCCCGTGCCTTATACGACTTTTCTCCGATAAATTCATCTGCAACAATCACTTCTGCCGGACGAGCCTCATATCTACCCCCGAATAACACTTCAAAGCGGGGATGCCGTTCAGAGCTCAGACATATCAAAGCAGAACCTTCTGCCTCTCCGATGATTGAATTCAATTTCACAGCATCTTCAAACCGGAAACGCTTCAGATAATAAAAACCTTGTTCTGCATCATAAAATACGGCAGACCAAACTTTATCCGCCTCAAATTTTTCAAAGACCACATACCCCTCATCATAATGATTATTCAAGTCAAAATCAGTGGTATGATAAGTTCCATTCTTATTGACCACCAAAATCCGGTCTTCTCCCTGAAATTCTCCCAGATATTTTCCCCGATTATCCGTATTCAGCCGCAAAACATCTTCGTCCAGCCAGATCTTGCAACCTCCCAACGTAGACACACCTTTTTGCACTACGCTGATCTTGTGAATATCGTTTTTTGAAAGCGTATTTCCCTGCGAGTCACGCCCTTTTATGGCTAAGGTAGCAAAATCATATTCAAACACCAGTTTTTTTATACTGGGTTTTGGTTTCAGACATACCTTGATCACCTCAGCTTCTCCATTGGGATTAGCAGAAAAATATAAAATCCGGGAACCAGAAGTTCCTTTTGTCAGATTATACACTTTATCGCGAGTCACCCCTGTCACATTAAAACGTTTCACGTAAGCTGCCCCATATTTCCCATCCCGGTACACCACATTATAAATGGTACGCTTATCGTTTTTCTTAAACACATTGACATATTGTACATCCTTACCAACAAAAATTTTATCTGCCACCTTTGTCACGTAATAGCTACCATCTTTCTTAAAGATAATAACATCATCCATATCTGAACATTCACAGATGAACTCGTCCTTCTTTAAAGCGGTTCCTATGAATCCTTCTTCCCGGTTGATATACAATTTCTCATTGGCAATCACCACTTTGGCGGCTTCAATATTTTCAAAATTACGAATCTCTGTTTTCCTCTCCCGGCCTTTACCATATTTAGCCTTTATTCTCTCATAATAAGCAATAGAGTAAGGAATTATATGTTCTATATTATTCCTTACGTCAGCTATTTCAGTATTTAAACTCTGGATATAACGGTCTGCTTCCTCCGAGCTGAATTTAAGGATACGCTTCATCTTAATTTCCAGCAATTTCTTAACATCCTCGTCCGTCACCTCCCTGTAAAGCTTTGGTAAGAAAGGCTTCAAACGCTCATGCACATGAGCAATCACCAATTCCATGGTTTCACTTTCCTCAAATTGCTTGTCTTTATAGATCCGTTCTTCAATAAAAATCCGTTCCAAAGACACATAATGCAACTCTTCGAGTAATTCCTGTAGCCGGATCTCCAACTCCTGCTTTAACAATCCCACCGTATCGTCCGCCGATTGCCGCAAGATATCTGAAACCGGCATAAAACGAGGTTTCTCATTTTCAATCACACAGGAATTAGGAGAAATAGACAATTCACAATCTGTAAATGCATATAAAGCATCTATCGTTTTATCGGAAGATACCCCAGGTGCCAACTGAATTAAAATTTCAACCTCCCGGGCCGTATTATCGTCAATCTTCTTTATTTTAATTTTTCCTTTTTCATTAGCTTTGATAATACTGTCTATCAGGGATGAAGTAGTCCTTCCAAAAGGAATTTCAGTGATCCTCAGAGCTTTATTGTTATTATCTTTTTCAATCTTAGCACGAATCTTCACATTTCCTCCACGCATTCCATCACAATATTTTGACACATCCACCATTCCGCCGGTAGGAAAATCAGGAAAAAGCACAAAATCTTCATGCTTTAAATGGGCAATACATGCATCTATCAACTCATTAAAATTATGAGGCAATATTTTAGAAGCTAAACCAACTGCAATTCCTTCAACCCCCTGGGCCAAAAGCAAAGGAAATTTTATGGGCAAAGTAACGGGTTCCCGGTTACGGCCATCGTAGGAAGGCTTCCAATGAGTAGTCTTCGGGTTAAATACCACTTCAAGAGCAAATTTAGAAAGACGGGCTTCAATATAACGGGGTGCAGCTGCACCATCTCCTGTCAATATATTTCCCCAGTTTCCCTGACAATCAATCAACAGGTCTTTTTGTCCCAGTTGCACCAAAGCATCCCCAATAGAGGCATCTCCATGCGGATGATATTTCATGGTATTTCCGATGATATTAGCTACCTTATTGTAACGTCCGTCATCCAATTCCCTCATAGAGTGCAAAATACGGCGCTGTACAGGCTTTAATCCGTCATTTACATAAGGCACTGCACGTTCCAAAATCACATATGAAGCATAATCCAGAAACCATTTCTGATACATTCCATCCAAATGTTGAATGGAACGGATCCGGCCATTCTCTTCACCGGGATGCTCTAGTACTAAGCGTGGTTCATCTTCTTCCGGAT
Organism: uncultured Odoribacter sp.; assembly: GCA_900548135.1. GTDB lineage: Bacteria > Bacteroidota > Bacteroidia > Bacteroidales > Marinifilaceae > Odoribacter. The sequence goes on from URJC01000029.1 coordinate 14,203, forward strand.
GCTGTTCCCCCGCTTCCTCTAGCCCCTTACTCCCTTCCTGCTGTGCCTTTTGATTCCCAATTGTTCCGTCTTGCTCTTTCTCCTCTTTCCGGCCTCCCTCCATATTCAGATCCATGTCAATTATATCCTCACCCATAAATATTGTAGCTTGTTCAAATGTTCAGTTATTTAAATATCCGTTCACCCGGAATAATTCATCCGTGATTTCTTCTCACCTATAGTCCTCAATTGCTATTATCGTAACTCGTCTTTTTCAATATACAAATTATCAATGATAAAATCCTGACGTTCAGGCGTATTCTTTCCCATATAATAACTCAGTACATCATTGATCGAATCCCCTTTGGAAAGCCTCACTGGCTCCAAACGAATATCTTTTCCGATAAAATGGACAAACTCATTCGGTGAGATCTCTCCCAGGCCTTTAAAACGGGTAATCTCTGGTTTAGGTCCCAACTTCTGAATAGCGTTTTCACGTTCCAAATCCGTATAGCAATACCGCGTTTCTTTCTTGTTACGAACCCGGAATAAAGGCGTTTGCAATATATAAACGTGTCCGGCTCTCACCAGATCCGGGAAAAATTGCAAAAAGAAGGTCAATAACAGTAAACGGATATGCATACCATCCACATCAGCATCCGTAGCTACAATCACATTATTATAACGCAATTCCTCCAACCCGTCCTCAATATTCAAGGCTGCCTGTAACAAATTAAATTCTTCATTCTCATAAACGATCTTTTTAGTCAGTCCGTAAGAATTCAAAGGTTTACCCCTAAGGCTAAATACAGCTTGTGTATTCACATCCCTGGATTTCGTTATAGAACCGCTGGCCGAATCTCCCTCTGTTATAAAAATAGAAGATTCATTTTTCCGTTCATGATTAGAATTGAAATGCACCCGGCAATCCCGCAGCTTCCGGTTATGCAGACTCACCTGTTTAGCCCGTTCACGTGCAATTTTCTGTACACCGGACATCGCTTTCCGTTCCTTCTCCGTCTCCACAATTTTCCGAAGCAACAATTCAGCTGTATCCGGATTCCGGTGCAAATAATTATCCAGCTCCTTATTTACAAAATCCATAATAAAATTGCGCACCGTTGGACCGTCCGGACCAATATCTTTTGAACCCAACTTGGTCTTAGTCTGCGATTCGAATACAGGTTCCTGCACTTTGATACTGATAGCTCCAATGATGGAA
>URJC01000030.1 GCA_900548135.1 uncultured Odoribacter sp.
CAGAATACAACCCGTAACCAACTGAAAATGTTCCTGACCCGTATGGGAGTCAGTGCCAAGTTTGTCATTACTGGTGACATGAGCCAGATTGATTTACCCAAACGTATGGAATCCGGCCTCATACATGCTTTCAAAATATTAAAAGACATCAAAGGCATTGCATTTGTAGAATTCAACACCTCAGACATTGTGCGTCACCGTCTGGTCAAAGAAATTGTAAAGGCTTACAGTGAAAAAGAAGTTTCAGAATAAAAACATTTGAACATTAAAACATAAAATTATGGATGCTATTGTAAAAACAGACTTCTGCTTCCCGGGACAAAAAAGTGTGTACAAAGGGAAAGTGCGTGACGTCTACAATATCAATGATGATTACCTGGTCATGGTGGTATCAGACCGGATCTCAGCCTTTGATGTTGTTTTACCCAAAGGAATTCCCTACAAAGGACAAGTATTAAACCAGATTGCTACCAAATTTCTGGATGCAACAGCTGACATTGTGCCCAACTGGAAAATCGCAACTCCCGATCCGATGGTTACTGTCGGCCACAATTGCGAACCTTTCAAAGTAGAAATGGTTATCCGGGGTTACCTGACTGGTAGTTCATGGCGTGCTTACAAAGCCGGAGAACGCACTTTATGTGGCCTTCCTTTACCTGAAGGTATGAAAGAAAATCAAAAATTCGAATCTCCGCTGATCACCCCTACCACAAAAGCCGATGAAGGACATGATGAAAATATTTCCAAAGAAGAAATCATTGCCCAAGGATTGGTTAGCCGGGAAGATTATGAATTGATGGAAAAGTATACTTATGCCCTTTTCCAACGGGGTACCGAAATGGCTGCTGAAAAAGGCCTGATCTTAGTAGACACCAAATATGAATTCGGAAAGAAAAATGGAAAAATCTATTTAATTGATGAAATCCATACCCCTGATTCTTCCCGCTATTTCTATGCTGACGGATATGCAGAACGATTTGCAAAAGGTGAAAAACAAAAACAATTATCCAAAGAATTTGTTCGGGAGTGGTTGATGGACAATGGTTTTCAAGGACAAACCGGCCAGAAGGTTCCTGACATGACTCCGGAAGTAATTTCAGGCATCACCGACCGCTACATTGAACTTTACGAACATATTACGGGTCAGAAATTTGAAAGGGCAGAAAGTACAAAAAACGTACTCAAACGCATCGAAGACCATGTCAATGCCTGCCTGAAAACATTATAACGGACAAAATTCCGTAACGCCAAGGGACATGTTTGTATTGACACCCAACATGTCCCTCTGGAATCATAAAAATCATTTCACCACAAACCCGGTAAAATCATTATACAGGAATTTTTTCAATTCTTCCGGACTTACCCTCACTTTATAATTGCCATCTTTAAAAAACGTAATATTACCTGTTTCTTCACTCACGACAACCACATAGGAATCACTGACAGCGCTAAGCCCCAATGCCGCCCGGTGTCTTAACCCCATACTTCCGGGAATATCCCGGCGATCAGAAACAGGAAGGATGCAACGGGCTGCTAAAATCTTATTTTCATTGATAATCACAGCCCCATCATGCAAAGGCGTATTTTTGAAAAAAATATTCTCCAGCAACTCATCCGACACCTTAGACTTAATCAACACTCCGGTCTGAGCGTAATTATTCAATTCCGTATTTTGCTGTAATACAATCAAAGCTCCTGTCTTAGTTGCAGAAAAATTAGTGCAGGCTTCTACAATAGCGTCTGCCACTTCGTTCTGGATACCAGGTTTATCAAAAAATTTCTCCAGATTAAAAATATTCTGTAAATTATAACGACTTCCCAAAAGCAACAGGAAACGCCGAACCTCAGGCTGAAAAACAATCAGTAAAGCTATCACTCCGACACTGATAAATTTATCCAGAATCGAAGAAATCAATTCCATATTAAAGGCCCGCACCAACAACCAGACCAGATAAAATGTAAAAATACCGGCAAAGATGTTAATGGCAGTCGTCCCTTTTACCAACCGATAAATCTGATAAAAGATAAAAGCTACTATCAGAATATCCAACACATCAAAAAAGCCAAGCTTTATAAACAACAACATACAATTTCAAATTTCAATTCAAATTCCGGATTTACCATTTTCTTATTCAAAACAACTACTGCAAGCCAGCTACCCCTCATCTAAATATCCTTTAATTCGTCTTACAAAGCTAAATAAAATTTCAGAATATACAGTACATTGTGTATCTTTGGCATGGAATTAGTTTACAACAAAATTGATCATTCATTAATTAATTACTATGCGATATTTTACAACTTTACTATTAACTTTACTGGCTTTCACAGTATCGGCACAAAACGATCCAAAAGCCAAAGAAATTCTGGACAAGGCAGCCGTCAAATTCAAATCTTATCCTGCCGCAGAAGTTGATTTTACGATGGCTATGGAAAACAAAGCCGAAAATATTAATGAAACTCATCAGGGAAAAGCCTGGATGAAAGGCAATATGTATAAACTCAACCTAATGGATGTTGAGAATTATTATGATGGCAAAATAATCTATACTTATATGCCTGAAGTACAGGAAGTGAACATCAAAAATCCCAGTAATGAGGAAGAAGGATTTCTAAATCCGGCTACCCTTTTTGATATTCACAACCAAGGATTCGACCAAAAATTAGTCCATACGACTAATGGCATTGCTTACATTGAACTATATCCCAAAGAGGAAAAAAATTTTGAAAAAATCGGAATTTCAGTCAATCCTTCCACTTCTTCCATTCAAAAAGTAACCTCTTTTGGAAAGGATGGCAACAATGTTATTATCACAATCAACAATATCAAACAACTTAACCCGGCTCCTGCTGATTCATTTTTCAAATTTGACAGTAACAAACATCCGGGAGTAGAAGTTGTCGATATGCGCTGATCAATTTTTACTTTTCCGATAGCTAAAAAATGGCAGAAAGAATTATTCCTCTCTGCCTATTTAAACCCTAATGTTAAAATCAACTGTTCTATACATTAAAACGGAAATTCATCATATCTCCGTCCTGCACCACATAATCCTTTCCTTCGACCGACATTTTTCCGGCTTCTTTACACTTCGTCTCGGACCCATAATGAATGAAATCCTCATATTTAATAACTTCAGCGCGGATAAAGCCTTTTTCAAAATCAGAATGGATAATGCCTGCTGTTTGTGGCGCTTTCATTCCTTTCCGGAAGGTCCAGGCCCGGACTTCTTTGGGACCAGCGGTAAAGTAGGTTTGTAAATTCAATAAATGATAGGCTGTACGAATCAATTTATTCACCCCAGCCTCCTTCAATCCCAAATCTTCCAGGAACATCTGTTTTTCTTCGTAAGTTTCCAGCTCTGCAATATCAGCCTCAATTCCTGCCCCAATCACCAAAACTTCAGCCTGCTCATTCTTAACAGCTTCTCTAACCTGGTCAACATACTTATTTCCATCCACTACTGAAGCTTCATCCACATTACACACATACAACACCGGCTTACTGGTCAATAACTGTAAATCTTTCGAGGCCTCTTGCTGCAATTCATCCAATACAACTGTACGGGCAGACAACCCTTTTTCCAATGCATCTTTGTATAAATGCAACACCTCCACTAAGCGTTTAGCCACAGGGTCTCCTCCCGTCATCGCCCGCTTTTCCTCCTTTTGTAAACGGTTATCGACAGTCTCCAGATCCTTCAACTGCAATTCTGTATCAATAATTTCTTTATCCCGCACCGGATCTACGCTTCCATCCACATGCACAATATTGTCGTCATCGAAACAACGTAATACATGAATGATAGCATCTGTTTCCCGGATATTAGAAAGAAACTTATTACCCAACCCTTCACCCTTGCTGGCTCCTTTCACCAAACCGGCTATATCCACAATCTCCACCACTGCCGGCACAACATTAGCCGGGTTCACCAATTCTTCTAATTTATTCAGCCGTTCATCCGGTACAGTGATAACCCCCACATTCGGCTCAATAGTACAAAAAGGAAAATTGGCAGACTGTGCCTTGGCATTACTCAAACAATTAAACAACGTTGACTTACCCACATTCGGCAAGCCCACTATACCACATTGTAAACCCATATCATTAAATTTATTATACCTATGAATCAACCCCGTCATTTCCCTTCGACTTCGCACCCTGGGAACTCAGTAACTCAGTAACTAAAATCTAATTCTTTATTTAAAGATTTGCAAAGGTAATAAAATTCTTTATTCCGCCTTGCATTTTCGCTTCTGCATCAGCGCACGGTAATATGAAAACACCCTTGTTTAAATTCATAACGTACGTAACATTTATTCTGTTTACGTAAATCCCGGAGCACCTCTGCCAGAACAGATTTCAATTTATCTGTTTCCTCTTTCGCAGCTCCTTTATAGCGGGCATACGCCACATCAAAAGTAGTACCGTACACATGGGCTGAATTTGCACTGGCATTGATGTTCTTCTTCCGCAACTGTTTCACTGTACCAGTCGTCCGGAGTACACTGGTTACAATAATTTTCCGGTCAGGCAATCCTTTTTGATCCAAAGAATCACGGAAATTACGGCCAATTGTTTTCAGTAAATCTTCAGCACGGGGCACCAGATAAGGTATAGAATGAGTCAGCTCATCCACCACGTAATCCCGGCAGGACCCTATCTCAGCTAATTTTCCTTTCTGGCAGTCAAAATCCCGATCAGTGACAATAGGCTCAATACCCCACTGTCGTGCTGCTTTCAAATGTTTGTCGTTCATGTCATTAAACGTACGCTGATAATTACGGAAATACTGAAAAGGCCCTTTGCTTTTTTTACCTCCACATCCAGACAAACCAACCACCAGAATACTGATCAATATATACTTTATCACATACATGTTATCTTCTAATTTACCCGCAAAAATAGTGATTTTCTAAAAAAAATGCGTCCGGTTGTTGCCAGACGCATCTTTTTATTAAAAATTCGGTCAATTATTGACCTCTTTTCTTGTATTCTTCCAAACCTTGTTTCAGGAAATTCACAAAAGCATCTTTATCCAGGTTATGTCCCCGTGCAGGAGCCAAAACGTGTTGTTTCAGATTATCATCATTTCCTCCTCTGCTATCCAGCAAAATATAATTAGGCTGGGCATTGGAATCAAATTTCTTAATCTGGAAATCAGCATTTTTCTTACCCAGGGTTTTCTTTTTCTTTCCGTCATATTCAGATACATACCATTCATTTTCCGGTAAAGTAGTTTTATCATCCACATACAAAGCTACTACCACAAAATCATTTCTCAACATATCCAGCACCCGGGGATCCGACCAGACAGTCTGTTCCATTTCCCGACAGTTTACACAACCATGTCCGGTGAAATCAATAAACAAAGGTTTATTCTGAGCCTGTGCACATTTCAATGCTTGTTCATAATCAAAATATCCATCCAAGCCATGGGCTAAATGCAGGAAATCGGCATACTTCGGAGCTTCACATGCCTCAGATTTCGTCTTTACAGCAGCAGTTTCTCCACTGACAGAAATCTGTTTTACATTGTCCCTCACAATACGGTTAATATCAAAGTCTATCGTTTCCTGAGGAGGGAAATAACCTGCCAATGCCTTCAACGGGGCACCGAACATTCCCGGTATCAGGTAAACCACGAATGCAAAAGTTGCTATGATAAAGGCCAAACGGGGCACACTGATATAAGTCACCTCACTATCGTTAGCAAATTTAATTTTACCCATCAGGTACAGACCTTGTAAGGTAAATACAGCCACCCAAATAGCAATATAAACTTCACGGTCAAGAATACCCCAATGATAAGTCTGGTCGGCCACCATCAAAAATTTAAAACCTAAAGCAATTTCTATGAAACCAAATACCACTTTCACAGAATTCAACCAACCGCCCGATTTAGGCAGACTGCTTAATTTAGATGGGAAGAATGCAAAAAATCCAAACGGTAAAGCCAAGGCAATAGAGAAGCCCAACATACCAACAATAGGACGTAAAACACCTCCACGAGCAGCTTCTACCAAAAGGTTTCCAATAAAAGGAGCGGTACAGGAGAAGGATACTAACACCAACGTAAAGGCCATGAAAAAAGCACCGATATATCCACCCTTATCTGCTTGCGCATCCGATTTATTCACCAACCAGGAAGGCAATACGATTTCAAACGCACCAAAGAAAGAAGCCGCAAAGGTCAGGAAAATAATGAAGAAAATAATATTCGGAATCCAGTTCGTACTTAACCAATTGATAAAATCAGGTCCCAGGAAAATAGAAACCAGCATTCCCAGGCTAGTAAATATAGCTACAATAGAAAGAGCAAAGAACAAAGCCTTTGATTTAGCTTTGGCTTTATTACTATCTCCGTGCATAAAAAAGGAAACGGTCATCGGAATCATCGGGAATACACAAGGCATCACGATAGCAATCAAACCATACCCCACTCCCAACAAGAAAAACCAGAATAAATTCTCATCTTTCGTAACTTCTTTTCCGGCAGGAGCAGTCTGTACACTTTCCTTAGCAACAACCGATTCTCCGATCTTGACATCGAAAGACTCGTCAAACATCACACATTGTCCTTCCCGGCAAACCTGAAATTCCAATGTTCCCTTAATAGCAGCTACAGCAGGATCAGTGACTTTCAACTTTTGAGTAATGATATATTCATTTTCAAACGACCAGACGTCTACCCCGAATACATCATCGTGCTCCTTTTTCGGTTCATTTTCAGTTGCCTTTCCCAACAATTCGACTCCTTTACCGGCTTCTTCAAATGTCAGGGTTGTGGCCATCGGGCCACCATCCGGAGTATACATGGAATAAACATGCCATCCCGGTTCTATTTCTGCCTTAAAAACCAATTCATATTCATTATTCCCCAGACTTTTCTGGGAAAATGACCATCTCGTCGGATTTTCTACCTGTGCCGATACAGAAAGAATTCCAACCAGGAACGTTAATAAAAAAGCAAACAATCCTTTTTTCATAAAGTTTTAAAGTGAATTATTATTAAAATGATTTTTTCTCCTTAGCTCTACACACATCCTGTGTAAAATTTCTATACAAAAATATTATTAATTTATTTTCACAATAGCCCTAAATCCAAGTTTAACATATAATTAATGGGTACGCAAACGTTTTTCAATTTTCTTTAAGAAGGAAAAAAGGAGGAAAGAGGAAAAAGAGAGATTAAGGAAAAAAGAATCGAAAAAGGGGATAGCATGAAAATATGCCATCCCCTTTTAAGGGTTAATTTTCTAATTCCCGGTTATACCGGTTATAAAAATGATATTCATAAATATAATACGATGGCACCTCGATAATCTTCAAGGTAATATGGTACCGGAAGGCCCATTTTCTCCGTAAAGAGAATAATCCTCTTTTCAGGTAAGCTCCGACAAAAGGATGGACTTTTAATACAATATGCTTATTCCTTTTTTCTGAAACATAAAATTCCAGTTCATCTTCAATTTTATCAACTATCAGGATTGCAGCCTCAGCTTTACCGGTACCGTGGCACACCGGGCATAGTTCAGTTGTATCCACCGTCATTGCAGGACGTACCCGTTGCCGGGTAATCTGCATCAAGCCAAACTTACTCAAAGGCAGGATCGTATGTTTTGCCCGGTCTATCTCCATACACTCCTTCATCTTATCGAACAACTTCTGCCGGTTCTCAGCCTTCTGCATATCGATAAAATCAATGACGATAATCCCTCCCATATCACGCAATTGCAACTGCCGGGCAACTTCTTCAGCAGCAGCCAAGTTTACTTCAAGAGCATTGGTTTCCTGATCATCCCCTAATTTAGTCCGGTTTCCGCTATTCACATCTATCACATGAAAAGCCTCCGTATGCTCTATGATCAGGTAAGCACCGTTTTTAAAAGAAACCGTTTTTCCCAGTGAAGATTTAATTTGTTTGTCCACTCCAAAATGATCCAAAATTGGAATTTCCGGAGATACATATTTGACAATATCTTGTTTTTCAGGTGCTATCGTACTCAAGAAATGCCTGATCTCCTTGCTTAAAGTAATGTCATTTACATAAACATTCTCAAAGGAAGGATTCAATATATCCCTCAAAATAGCACTTGTCCGGTCAATTTCTCCCAAAATCAACTTGGGAGGTTCCATATCCCGGATATGTTTGAAAGCTGTTTCAAAGCGTTCTACCAACTCTTTCAGTTCGCTATCAAAAACAGCCACTTTTTTCCCTTCAGCAACAGTACGGACAATAACACCGTAATTTTTAGGCTTTATGCTTTCAATCAAACGTTTCAGACGTTTCCGCTCTTCAGGAGATTTAATCTTCTGTGAAACAGAAACTTTATCTGAAAAAGGCATTAAAACCAGATTCCGCCCGGCAATACTCAATTCAGATGTTAAACGGGGACCTTTAGTCGAAATCGGCTCTTTAGCCACCTGTACAGCGACCCATTGTCCGACAGTCAGAATGTCAGCAATCTTCCCATTTTTACTAATTTCCGGTTCCAGTTTCAGCTTCGATACCGACATCCCCTTCCGGGCAATACATTGTTTTATATAACTATCCAGAGAATGAAATTGCGGGCTTAAATCCAAATAGTGCAAAAAAGCATCTTTCTCATACCCCACGTTTACGAAAGCAGCATTCAATCCGGGCATGATTTTTTTTACCTTCCCCAGATATATATCTCCAACTGCAAATTGCATACTGGTTTTCTCTTTGGTCAGCTCAACCAATTTCTTTTCCCGTAGCAACGCAATCACAATTTCATCTGCTTTTACGTCTATAACTAACTCACTACTCACCGCTATAAATTATTTTTGATTTCAGATTTACGATTCTGATTCATTTTCGTATATTTCATCGTAAATCAAAAATAAATCCTCGTTATTTAATTAAATAAACCTAAAGACAAATGCCTTTAGGTTTATATCTTTTACTCACAAACGCAAAGAATTACTTCTTCTTATGACGATTCTTTCTCAGTCTTTTTTTCCGTTTGTGGGTAGCCATCTTATGTCTTTTTCTTTTTTTACCGCTTGGCATAAATTCCTCCTTTCTTATTTTTTAACATTACCCTTTACCTCGTTAACAAAACTCTTGGATGGTTTGAATGAAGGAATAAAATGTTCCGGTATTTTGATAGTTACGTTTTTAGAAATATTCCGGGCTGTTTTTTCAGCTCTTTTTTTCACCACGAAACTACCGAAACCTCGCAAATAAACGTTTTTACCTTCAACAACGGAATTTTTAATTGACTCCATAAAGGCCTCCACCGTAGCTTGTACTGCTACTTTCTCAATCCCAGTCGTTCTCGAAATTTCGTTAACAATATCCGCTTTTGTCATTTTCTTTAAATATTTAATATTCAATAATTTATTTCTTTTTGCCCGATTTTCAGTTTGCAAATATAAAGCTTTTCCGTTAAGAATAAAAAAAACGGGATGATTTTTGTCATTTTTTTCTGATTCAGATTTTTTTCCTTAACTTCGCTTTTCAGAAAAATTTCCTGGCCTTACTCATTGAAGGTAACAAATTTTTTCGTAACTTGTGTAAAATTTAAGTCTATAGACTTAATACTCACGTTGCAACAAGATCCTGGGAAATTTTATAAATGTTATCATGAAACACTAACAAGGAATAACTATGGTAAATAAAGTCATATTAATCGGAAATGTAGGAGCTGATCCTGAGGTCAGATACCTGGATGGTGGGGTTGCCGTTGCCAATCTCCGCCTGGCCACCACAGAAAGATACAGAAATAAAAACGGTGAAAATATTGACCAAACTGAATGGCATAACATCGTTTTGTGGAGGGGATTGGCTGAAATCGTAGAAAAATATGTCCGTAAAGGCATGCGCCTGTATATAGAAGGACGTATCCGTACCCGTTCATGGGACGATCAGAATGGTAATAAAAGATATACAACCGAAATCTGGGCTGATAATATGCAAATGTTATCTTACAAACAAGAAGGTGATAACGGAGGAAATACTCCAAGGCCTTATAATGCCCCGGCCAGCCCGGCAACAAGTTCGCAGCCTGAGCCTCCGATGACCCCTGACGACAACGACGATTTGCCATTCTAATGCTAAAAATATGAACTAAAGGCTATGGGCTCTCACAAAAACACAACTGCCTGCAGCCTTTAGTTTGTTATTGTTTAACTAATTTTTTTGATTTTGGAAACAGACGTTTATGACGCGGCCCAGAGTATTTTCCGCGGTTCTTTTGATCTTATAGATATTGTATTTATTATCATTCTGCTATTTTTGTTACTGGTTTCTGCCCTGGTTTCCGGTTCTGAGGTTGCCTATTTTTCCTTGACGCCCGGCGATCTGGACAAACTCAAAGAAAAAGGGTACGATAAAGTTTCCAACCTCCATAAGAGACCCAATCTTTTATTATCAACGATTTTGATTACCAACAATTTTGTAAATGTTGGCATTGTCATTCTCTCTACTTATCTCGTTAATTCTATGTTTGATTTCTCGGGGAGTCCGGTATTGGGTTTTATTATTCAGGTCATTCTGGTCACCTTCCTGATTTTACTATTCGGAGAAATTATTCCTAAATTATATGCCAATCGTTCTCAGGTACGGGTTGCAATCCTTATGGCTGGCCCGCTCACTTTCCTGACCTATCTGTTCCGGCCTTTATCTGTACTGTTAATAAAATCAACCTCGCTGATCAGTCATCGGATTGCCAAGAAGGACGGACTTTCTATAGACCAGCTGTCTAAGGCCCTGGAATTAACCGAAGATGCAGAAATCAACGATGAAAAAGACATACTGGAAGGAATCGTCCGTTTCAGTAACATCGATGCAATCGACATTATTCGTCCCCGCATCAACATTATAGCAATCGATATTGAGGACGACTTTGATCAGGTAAAAGCCGTCGTAATCGAACACGGATATTCCCGCCTACCTGTATACAAAGAAAATCTGGATACAATCGAAGGTATCCTTTACGTAAAAGATCTTCTGGCACATTTGAAAAAAAAACGGGATTTTAATTGGCAATCTTTGATAAGGCCAGCTTATTTTGTACCGGAAACAAAAAAAATCAACGACTTGCTGGAAGAATTCCAATTGAAAAAGGTACATATGGCCATTGTTGTCGATGAATATGGAGGTACTTCCGGCATTGTGACGATGGAAGATATACTGGAAGAAATTGTCGGGGAAATCAATGATGAGTATGACGAAAAGGAAGAAACTTTTGTACATCTGCCCAACAACACCTATATCTTTGAAGCTTGTACCCTGCTAAATGACTTTATAAAAATTGTAGACGCTGACCAGAACAGTTTCAAAAATATAGAAGGTGAAGCCGATACTTTGGCCGGCTTGATTCTCGAAATAAAAGGCGAACTACCCAAAAAAGACGAAGAAATTGTTTATCATGAACATAAATTCACAGTATTGGAAGTTGATAACCGGAGAATTAAAAAAATCCGGTATGAAAAAATAGAGTGCTAAACTTTTCAAGCTTTCCGCAAACCTTACTTCACTGCCGTATAAGGAACCGGAATATTCAAAATCTTGCAAAGCAGCGGCAAAACAGAGGTCATCTGACATTCCGCAGGTAAATTGGTCAAAGTTCCGGCTCCGTACAAATACAAAGGTACCTTGTTACGTTTGCTGTAACGGGCATAATTATCTTCCCGGTCTTTCAAGGCCGGAACCCAGGTAGGCTGAAGAGCATATAAAACATCCCCGCTTCTTTTCTGTGAAAAAGCATTCTGAAACAGCACTTCAACTCCTGACGACGATGCATTATGAGTCAGTGAATGTGCTGTCAGTACACGTGCCACCCCCTCAAACTCAACAAGGAAATCTGCAATCTTATCTTGCATATCTTTTAACGGAATCTTTCTTTTCTCAATCAAAGCCCGGTCCAGGTATATCTGAGTCGCATCATAGTCCAGCACCCATTCTCCATCCCCATAAACCAAATTCAAAAAAGATTTCAACAAGGCAACTGCCTTAAAGATACTAAAGTAATCCGATGACAACCGCATCTTATTCAATTCTTCCGGCAGTAGCTCACGGGCTTCGGAAAAGGTCAGGAAAACAGTATAATTCCCCTTTCCTACCCGTGTATCCAAGTCTGCAAACAGTCTTTCCAAATCCCGGTCCAACCTCAACACAAGATCCTGAAACTCTTTAGCATATACCCCAAAATCCCGGTTCATATAATCCAGACAGGAAAAATTCAAGGCCAGCAAATCTGCATCATTATCCATTCCCAGTTGTTCTGCCCTCACCAATTCTTTTGTCAGATCCACAACTTGTGTATTCACATAAGGAGTCGCTTTCAAAATACGGTAAGTCTCATACTTACGTTTTGCCTGTGCCAAATCGTAATAAAAACCATTGGCCATGCCAACTTTACTTTTCAACTTCATAACCGTAGAATTTCCTTGCTCATCTGCTAACGACATCCATCCCCGATGGACAAAAAAATCACTTTCAACTTTTGCATTATAATCATTCAACCATCCTGGCAAAGAATCAACATAGTAATCAGAAGAAATCCATTTGCCTGTTTTTTCACTCAACCACAATGCCAGGTTAGCACAACTCCCACCGCTAAGTACAGCTTCTTCACCATTGACAGCCACACTATAAACCTTTGAGAAAACGTTATTCATCTTCATCGCACATCCCAAAGTCAAAGCCTGTAACCAATCAGGAGTCATTCCTTTTCCTTCATCCCCGATCAAAGAAGCTTCGTCATTAATCACATTATTTTGTCGCCGGTTGCGCAACCGGTCGTACCACTCATGAGACACCACTCCATGCTCAGAAGGCAACAAACCTGTATATATCGTAGCCTGGTCTACACCTGTCTGGGAATACAAATAATTATAATCTGCCATCAATTGCTTCCCCTGAGACGTCAATCTCTTAAAGCCCCCCTCACAAAGATCATTCTGATATATCATTAACCACTCCGGATAAAAATTACTAATCGTAATCCCAACCACCAACTTCGTCTTATTTTCCACCCCAAACACCACCATATTCCACAACAGCAATATTCCCAAAAGTCCCTTTTTCATATAAATTTGAATTTTAGGCAAAGGTAGGTAAATTTTAGAACGAGTACCAAAATTTAAAGTAACGATTAACGATGAACAATGAAAACATCCGTACGTTATCCTCACAGTTCCGCCTCCCCCCACACCGTATGTACTTATATGCCCGCATGATATCCAACAAACTGATTGAAATAATTTCCGTATTGAAACTACATTTTCATTAAAAAAAAGGCATATATAATAATAATTTAGAACTATTTCTGTGAAGTATCCCATTTTGTTTACTATATTTACAGCAGAAAAAGAATTCACGTTAACCATGATAGAGAAAAGATATTTGCTGGCGGAAAAACTGCGTACCTATATTTCACGATACGGCATCAACGATTTCAATGAGGAACATTTGAAAAAAGTGGGGCTCAGCATTGAAGAACTGAAAGAAAACTTTTCCGATCGTCAGGATATGGTGGGTGCCATACTGGAGTATGAACGGAAATGCTTTGAAGAAATCTTCAATGAATATAATTTTGAAGGTTGGAATGCAATCGATATTATGCTGATCGTCAGCAACGAAATTAACAACCGTTTTTTCAATGTCAGTCCTTCGGTTACCATTACTTTATCGGAAGTATTCCCGGAAATTTTCCAGGACCATCTTCAGAAACGTTCTGACTTCATTTATGAAAAAATGAAGATCAACATCGAAAAAGGGATGCAGCAGGGAATGTACAAAAACGACGTTTCCAGCGAGATGATTGCACGAATGTTTATTGCCAAATTAAACGACATTCACAATCCGCAAATTTATCCCCCGGAAGAATTTACTTTTGCAACCATCTTCAACAACCTGATCGATAATGTGATCAAAAACATTACCAACGAAGAAGGAAGGGCATATTATAAGCAACGCAAACAGTTATACAGCGTTTTAAACTACAGATAGCTAATTACTACTTAACCAAAATACAATGAAATATCAAATTGATGACATTGATAGGAAAATCCTTTCTTATCTTGTAAAAAATGCCAGGGTTCCTTTCTTGGAAATCGCCCGTGAATGCGGCATTTCCGGGGCAGCCATCCATCAACGGGTAAAAAAAATGGAAGACGCCGGAATTATCGAAGGCTCTCGTTTTATAGTAAAACCCCGGGCACTGGGATTTAAAATATGTGCATTCATCGGAGTCATTCTGGATAATGCTTCCCATTATAAAACTGTAGTAAAAGAAATTGAAAAAATACCGGAAGTCATTGAATGTCATTTTATCACCGGGCATTACTCTTTTTTCCTTAAAATACGCTGCAACAGCCATCAACACTTGATGGATATTTTAATCAATACCTTGCAAAACATACCCGGTATCGCTAAAACAGAATCTTTTATCTCCCTGGATCAGTTGATTGAAAAGCAAATAGATATTTGTTCTGAATAAAATCCAAATAAAAAAGAAACAGACTAAAGCTCAGATATAAAATCAAGTTTTAGTCTGTTTTTTATTAAATCATTATGGAGCCTGTTTACTTTATTACAAGCCTATCATTTTGCTTATCATAACTAACATTCAATGTGTCCCCCTCAGTTACTTCTCCTTTAATAATCACTTCTGCCAATTCATCTTCCAGGTATTTCTGAATGGCCCGTTTCAAAGGACGGGCCCCATATTGAGGATCATATCCCTTTTCGGTCAAAAACTCTTTGGCAGATTCAGAAACATGGACATGATATCCAAGCTCTCCGACACGGTTCAATAATCCCTTTAATTCAATATCGATGATCTTGTGAATATCTTCTTTGCTCAATGGATTGAAAACAATCACATCATCGATACGGTTGAGGAATTCCGGAGAAAACGCACTTTTCAACGCTTTCTG
>URJC01000031.1 GCA_900548135.1 uncultured Odoribacter sp.
TTCACCCAAATCTTACTTGCTGCTGTCATAAAAGCAGCATCCTTGATACCTTTGATTAGCATGAAATAAATAATAGCTGTAACAGCAACTCCTCCAAACAAACCAATACTCCACTTCAGCCTGGTTTTATAATTAAAAGTAAAAAGTAAACGGGCCAGGTACTGTACGAGAGTTCCAAAGAAAAAAGCAATGGCCACTGAAAGAAAGATACCCAGGATGACAGACAATGCTTTTTCTGTATTCAGCAAATCGGCAAACTCCATACTTCCATCCCCCAGAGCTATCTTAACCAATGCCAGGGCAAAAGTTCCCCCCAATAACTCAAAAACCATTGAAACAGTCGTTGAAGTAGGCATTCCCAGCGTATTAAAAATATCCAGCAACACCACATCTGTCACCATTACTGCCAGGAAAATACACATCAATTCATTAAAATAAAAGGCTTCAGGCCTGAAGATACCATGCCTGGCAATTTCCATCATCCCATTGCTCATTGTCGCCCCACAAAATATACCAATCGCTGCAATAATAATAATAGTCCGAAAAGAAGCCGCTTTTGCGCCGATAGCAGAATTCAGGAAATTGACCGCATCATTACTGACCCCTACGGTCAAATCAAAGATCGCTAATAAAAAAAGGAATACGACTATTCCAAGGTAAATTGTTTCCATGCATCTATTTTTACATCTGTCGCAAAAATAGATGTAAGATATTACCCTCCTGTTACAAAATTGTTACGAAATTGTTACGGTTAACTATGTCAGCTCCAACCTCCGTTTTCGGACAGGTACCGGAAAAACGCAATGCTTTTATCTGAATTCCCATGTTTCCAACCACAAATTAATTATTTTTACAGTATAAATTTACGGCTATGATTTCAAAAAATTTTACTATCACAGACACAACCGACGGTTTGCCGAATCCCCGCAGGATCTGGGCTGTCGTCGCAGCTTCCCTGGCATTGATCATGTCTGTATTAGATGCTAATATTATCAATGTCGTTTTGCCCACACTTTCAAGGGAATTCGGCACTTCCCCCTCCACAACCATTTGGGTAATGAATGCCTATCAATTAGCGATAACAGTTTCCTTATTATCCTTTTCTTCTTTAGGAGACATTTATGGATATCACAAAGTATTTTTATCCGGAGTAGCTGTATTTTGTGTCACTTCACTCATCTGTGCCCTTTCTTCTTCTTTCTGGATGCTCACCATATCCCGGGTTTTACAAGGTTTCGGAGCCTCCGCAATCACAAGTGTCAACACAGCTCAACTCCGGACTATTTATCCCCGAAAATACCTGGGACGCGGGCTGGGCATTAGTGCTATGGTTGTTGCCGTCTCTGCTGTTGCAGGCCCATCAGTAGCCAGTGCTATACTATCCTTTGGGTCATGGCATTGGCTATTTGCCATCAACATTCCACTGGGATTACTGGCTCTAATTATGGGCTTACTCTACCTTCCCCATAAAGAAAAACGACAAGACCGGAAATTTGACAAAATCAGTGCCATTGCCAATGCTTTGACTTTTGGACTACTGATTTATTCTATGGAAGGTTTTGCACATCATGAAAGCAGAGATTATCTGATCCTTCAAATTGTTGTACTTCTGCTGGCCGGTTACTATTACATCCGTCGGCAACTGCATCAAACCTCTCCTCTTTTACCTGTTGACTTATTAAAGATACCCATTTTTTCACTTTCAGTATGCACTTCTATCTGTTCATTCACAGCCCAGATGTTAGCTTTGGTTTCTATCCCTTTCTTTCTACAAAACACTCTGGGAAGAACTGAAATAGCCACTGGTCTCCTACTTACTCCCTGGCCGGTAGCTACGCTTTTTACAGCACCGCTTGCCGGTTACCTGGTAGAACGGATACATGCAGGTATACTGGGTTGCGCCGGCATGTTAATCTTTGCTCTTGGTTTATACTTACTCTCCCATCTATCTTCTTCGCCAACAGACAGTGAAATTATATGGCGAATGCTCATCTGTGGCATCGGATTTGGTTTATTCCAAACCCCAAACAACAGTACAATCATGGCTTCTGCACCTGTCAACAGAAGCGGAGGTGCCAGCGGCATGATCGGAACAGCCCGGCTGCTGGGCCAAACGCTTGGTTCCACACTTGTTGCACTGTTATTCAGTTTAGTCACACAACAAAATGGCGCAATCGTATGCCTTTGGTTTGCAGCCAGTTTTGCCTTAATAGCAGCCATAGTGAGTTGCATGAGGTTGTCACAGCAAATGCCCATCAAGCGGCAAATGGAAACAAATTCAAAATAACAGCCCTCCTTCCAACTTCAACAATTTAATTTTGATATCCAACCCTCCGGTATAACCAGTCAATTTATGATTTGCACCTATAACCCGATGACAGGGAATAATAATAGGTAAGGGATTATGGCTATTCGCCATCCCTACAGCCCGCGAAACCTTAACATTTCCCACCTGTTCTGCCAATTGACCGTAAGTGACCGTTTCTCCATACGGGATAGTTTGTAAAGCTTTCCACACTTTCAGTTGAAAATTTGTCCCTACAGGGGCTATAGGTAAAGAAAAGTCCTTGAGTTTTCCTGCAAAATAAGCATCCAGCTGCGCTTTCGTTTCTTTCAATAAAACTGTTTCCCTGATATCCCTGCCCTCCGGCACCAAGGATATCCGATCCCCCAACCAGATATGAGTCAGGCAATCATCGGTTTCTTCCAGCAGATAAGGTCCGATAATACCTTCATAAGTATTAACAAATGGCATAATTTTTGAATTTCAATTCTGTAAAAATATCAGTAATTTCATATTATTTATCACAATTTTATACGAAAATTCAAATTCTGCCATTATCTTTGCTCAAATCACAAAAAAATACACCATGAAACAGTTATTTCTATTTTTTTTATTGATTCCCACCTTTCTCTATGCGCAGGAAGATCCAAAATACGGACTTGGTATGGTACCTGTTGTAAAGGGAAAAGTAACTTTTACAGAGGAAGTCAATTTACCCGGGCAGACCCAGGAACAAATCTTTGCAAAAGCATTGAAATGGGCTGCTGATCAATTTGTTCCGAAAGATGATTTTCAAAGCCGCGTGTTATTTTCGGAACCTAAAACAGGACAGATTGTTTGCCAGGGACAACAATACTTGGTTTTTATGAACAAAGCATTGTCATTAGACAGGGCTGTTATCAATTATCAGATGTACTTGGATTGTTCAGCAGGAAAATGTAATCTGAAAATTTCAGCCATCCGTTACTTATACAATATCGCCGGAAGAAATGACATGATCCCGGCTGAAGAACAAATCACGGATGAATTTGCTTTCAACAAGAAAAAAGACAAAATGATAAAAGCTACAGGTAAATTCCGGACACATACGATTGATCTGGTTGAAAACTTATTCTCTGAAGCAGCTAAAGCCTTGGGCGGAACCGCCACTACAACAACAGCCGGAGAAGCCCCTAATCCTTCAACCCTGACGGCTGCCATTCCTGCCACTGGTAATGCCTCACTAGCCGGATACAAACAAATTGCCCCGGATAAAATTCCGGGTAATATTTATAAAATGCTTGCTGACAACTGGATGCTTGTCACTGCTGGCAACGATGCACAATTTAATATGATGACAGCCAGCTGGGGTGGTTTAGGACATTTATACAATAAACCGGTTGCTTTCTGTTTCATCAATCCTACCCGCCACACTTTCCAGTTATTAGAAAATCAGGATACCTACACTTTAAGTTTCTATAATGAGACTTATCGGGACGCATTGAATTACTGCGGAAGCCATTCCGGTAAAAACGAAGACAAAGTAAAAGGCTCCGGCCTGACTCCTATCACGACTCCCTCGGGAAGTAAAGCTTTTTCAGAAGCCTGGATGATTATCGAATGTAAAAAAATGGTCGCACAGCAATTTACTCCCGAATCTATTTACAATTCCGAAGCAAAAGCCAAATGGGGAAAAGACCTGCATAAAATGTTTATCGGAGAAATTATCAATGTCTGGGTTAAATAAATCCGGTTTTGACCGTAATATTTTTTACAACGAGATTTACAGTATTGTAAAACAAATACCTGCAGGCCGGGTAGTTACCTATGGTATACTTGCCCGGCTTGCAGGTTTTCCGCAATATTCCAGACTAGCAGGTCAAGCGCTTGCACATCACAATCAGCCCGATTTCCTTCCTTGCCACCGGGTAGTAAACAGTCAAGGCCGTTTAGCTCCGCATTGGCCACAACAACGGCAATTACTGGAACAGGAAGGAGTTATTTTCAAGCCCAATGGCAACGTAGATTTAAGATTATCCGGCTGGGACATTTTAAACTTCTGTTCTCTCTAATCCCCTCTTTGCTTTGTATGGTCTTTAACCCGGAATACTCCGTGTTCCAATAACAATACCATAATCACTCCCATCACAAACCCATTTCCAATGATTGGACGGATCAAAACCGGAATACCTTGTAAAGCTGCTTCCGGGGCAAAAGAAAGCAACAAAGCTACCATGAGAGGAAAAGCGATGATCAACCCGCTTTCAAAACCAACAACACACTTCTCCCGGGTCAACATCTGCAATCCTGCAGAAAGTTGAGAAGCCATCAGGTATAATAACACAGCCCCCATTACAGCCCCCGGAATAGCCCCTAAAACCTGGATAAATCCCGGGAAAAAAGCACAAACAAACAATCCAATGCCTGCCGGCACCAAAGTATAACGGGAAGCACACCCCGTAGCGGCAATAATTCCGGGACTCATCGAATAATCAACAGGTCCGACTATCCCCATAGTTCCTGACAATACATTAGCAATCCCGGTCAATCCCACTCCCCTTCGGGTACGTTTTCCCAACTGATCGGCACCGATCATTTTCCCAACAGCCTGAATTGATCCCAATTCATTTACAATCAGAGCAATGAAACAAAACACAAAAGACAGGATTGCGCTAATATCAAACTCCCAAGGCCATTGTATTAAAGAAAAAGCCCCATCAGCAATACCCGTAGCTTGTGAAACTATTGGAAAACCCAATATCCCGTAATAAAACAGGCTCCCGACTATAATCCCACATAATACAACCACTGATTTCCAGATACCCCTTAATAACTTATTGCCCAAAAACATTACAAACACCAACAACAATACAAAAAGCAGATGAAACAGGCTGTTTTCCCCATCTCCAAATGTCAGGCGCAAGATTACCGGCGATAAAGTAAAAGCAATCAGACACAAAATGACAATAATAATCCGCGGAGTAAATATATACTGTAAGCGGGACAAAAAACCACTATAAGCCAGAATAGCCAATAGTAAACCTCCTACCATAATAGCCGTATAAACGGCATTTATTCCCACACTAATTGTAGCCAGAATACCAATCAGCAACACAGAAGCCGGTCCAATAACCAAAGGCAAACGATGCCCCCATAGCACCTGTACCGTCATAGTAAGTCCCATCAAAGCAAATAACTTCTGCATATAAAAAATCTGTTCTCCACCATCCGGAAAATGTAAACGGACAACGATGATGCCCATAATAATCACACAGGGAATAGAAACAATCCACCACTGTAATCCATACATCAATAACGGGAAAATCCTTGGTTTATCGTCCAATTGATATTTCATACAAGCATAATTTAATTTTCAACAGTCCTACGCCCCCTGTTTCATCATCTTCTTCCAAAATATACTAATAACAACGGGGAACCTATATTCTGATTTTTCCGTAAAGTTACGATATAAAAATTTCTTTTTACCTTTGCTAAGAAACCAAAATGTATAAAAATGAGAAATATCCTATTTATCCTCCTGTTTCTGGGTATACACAGTACGTTAACAGCACAGGAAAATGAGACTTTAGTAAAAACCGGTATGGAAGTACCCGATTTTACAGTAAAAATGTTTGACGGACAAACCGTTCAAATGAAGGAACTCCGGGGGAAAGTTGTGTTGTTAAATTTCTGGGCCACCTGGTGTCCTCCTTGCCGCATGGAACTTGCAAGGGTAGAAAAAGACATCATTGAACGATTCAAAAATCAGGACTTTGTATTTCTTCCGGTCTCACGCCAGGATTCTTACGACAAAATCAAAGCTTTCCGTGAACAAACAGGATATACTTTTCCTATGGGAATGGATCCGGACCGTAAAATCTACTCACAGTTTGCCACAGCTTCCATCCCAAGAAATTTTATCATAGATAAAACAGGAAAAATTGTTTTTATGGAAATCGGTTATTCCGAAGAATCGTTTAAGAAGTTAATTGAAACGATCGAAAAAACATTAAAATAAACCCTATTTGAAGCAGAGCCAGCTTGGCCCTGCTTCAAACATTATCCTTTTCTTACCTTCAGTCCTACAAAGAGAATATACACCAAACATACCAAAGGCACCACAAAAGCCCCGATAATACTGGTCATATCTGCCAGATAGCCCCAGAACAAAGGTATGATCGCACCACCTAATATTGCCGTAATCATTAAACCGGATAGTTCATTCGAATACTGAGGCATCTTATCCACAGCTATGGAAAATATCAAAGGAAAGATATTGGCAAATCCCAACCCGACTAAAATCACTCCTACCATTGTCGTCACCATATTTCCGGTAAATACCAGCAACACTCCGGCTAAAGAAAGAAATACAGTAATCAGTAAAAAACGTTCAGCCCGCATTTTCCTTAAAATAGCAGCACCGGCAAAACGCCCCACCAATACCGGCAAAAAAAACAAACTCCAGGAAATTAACAATCCCTCTTTCTGGGCGTCAAAATTAAATTCTTCTGCCAACAATAAAGGAACACCTGAATTCATACAACATTCAGCTCCGACATACAAAAATATCCCCAACACCATCAATACCACATACCCATTTTTCAATAAAGCAAAACAAGATGCCAAACTCACCGCATCTGTCTTCTCACCTTCCTGTATTCTGGTCGAACGTACCCACAAACAATTTATCAGCACAATAACAGCGTAAATAGGAAACAAAATAGTCCAGTTCAATCCGAATGCCCAGACAAAAAACGGTGGCAATAAAAATCCCAGGGACGAACCTATCGCTTTGATGGATTGGGCCAATGAAAGATTGGAAGAAAAATGTCCCTCAGCACTCACATCACGCATAACCGGATTACCGGCAACCTGCATGATCGTCGCACCTGCCCCCAGCAATAATACAGATAAAAGGATCAGGTAATATTTAAAACCTCCACCCGACTTAAAATCAATCTCCCCTCCATACATTCCTCCCAGAATAGGCAGTAAAAGCCCCACACCTGCGATGGCTAATCCAAGCACCAAAGCAGTCTTTTTACCTCGGCGGGCCTGAAAAATACCCATGGGCACTGACAAAATACCAAACATCAGAAAACCTGAAAAGGCTAACAATTGCGCCATAAAATTAGATAATCCGAAACTATCTTTAGCCAATGACACCATCGGGCCCACAACATCTCCGAACCCCATACATAAAAAGGCCAGAAATACCGGATACACACCATTCTTTTTAGCTTCCATAAATTGAGTAATTGATTTAAATTAATAATAAGGGGCAAAGATAATGTAAACTGAATGCATCTTTGGCCAAATTATACTATTCTTCATTCAAAGTTTACAAATTATTTAATAAGGAAATTTTCTTTTCATTTACTAAATGTACGATCAACTCTCCGAACAATGTATTCGCCCATGCAAACCATTTACGGGTGAATTTATCTGCATGATCTTTATGAAAAGATTCATGCATAAATCCGGTACCTCCATCATTATCACGCAACATTCGGACACATTGCCTGATTTCATCATCTTCCCGGGAAGTAAAAGCCCTCATGATCAAACTCATAGGCCACACCATATCATATCCGATATGTGGTCCGCCTATACCTTCGCCTGCTTTTCCCTTGAAGAAAAAAGGATTATCGGGACTCCAGATAAACCGACGTGTATTTTGATAAACCGGATCATTTGCTGATACAGCCTCCAGGTAAGGCAAAGCCAGCAAACTTGGAACATTAGCATCATCCATCAGATAAGCACTCCCGTAGCCATCCACCTCAAAAGCATAAATTTTACCATATTTGGGATGATTTACAACAGCGTATTTATGCACTGCAGCCTGTACTTCATCTGCCAATTCTTTACATGCTCCGGCAAAAACAATGTCTCCGGTCACCTCGCGGGAAATTTCCTCCAATTGACGTAAAGAACGGATGGCAAATAAATTAGAAGGAACCAGAAATCCAAAAATAGTTGCATCATCAGAAGGACGGAAACAGGAAACAATCATCCCAACCGGATTGACAGGGTTATTCCAACCATCTACATTCAATGTATCAGAAGCCCGGGGAGTATTCCGCTGAAAACGGTATGGTCCTTTATTTTCTTTCCGTTGCTGTTCCCGGAATGTTTGTAAGACCAGTGCCATCGATTTTTTCCATTCAGCATCAAAAATACTGGTATCTCCAGTGGTCTTCCAATAATGATAAGCTAAACGTACCGGATAACA
The DNA here is from genome assembly GCA_900548135.1 of uncultured Odoribacter sp. Taxonomy (GTDB): domain Bacteria; phylum Bacteroidota; class Bacteroidia; order Bacteroidales; family Marinifilaceae; genus Odoribacter. The sequence continues at coordinate 8,499 of URJC01000031.1, forward strand.
AAGCGAATCTATTTCCCATTTACGCTCATGCACAAATGGCTTCATATCGGTATAATCCTTTGCCCATTCACTAGCTTCCGCACCATGCGTAAAAGCATTTGCATAACGATCCAACTGAATACATTTAGTCTGACGATTAATCACTCCTGCAATCAACAAACGCAATTGTTCGTCCCGTTTGCATAAAGCCACATAAGGCCATACTTGTGCACCTGAATCGCGAAGCCACATAGCATTGATATCCCCGGTAATCACAAAAGTATCCGGACGACCATTCTCCATTCTGAAATCCACAGTGGTATCCAGGGTATTCGGAAAACAGTTTTCAAACATCCAAGCCAACTTCGGGTCTTTCAGTTTCTTCTTTGTATCTGCAATTACTTCCTCTACTGCCCGGGAGGTAAAATGACGTGCTTCCGGTTTTGGCCGGTTACTGATATATCCATTCTCCATCGTTCCAGCCACCTCTTTTTTCCTTATATCCATCATAGCCTTTAAAGGTGAACTGCTCATCGCTGCTGCTGCAATAGCTAATCCACTTTTTTTGATAAAGTCTCTTCTTGTTACCATCTGTTATCCACCATTAATTTTTACGCAAACGATATAAAATTATAAAAATGCTCCATTACTACATAATAATTCAAACAAAATTCATGATTTTTTATTAAAATGCTAAATGAATTACCTTTTTAGTTTCAAAAAATGCTTCTGTAAAATAACCTGGTATAGGGTATACAGTCGCACGATGGCCAAAAGCTTTCAATTCTTCTTCAAAATCCCCGCCTTTCAAGTATAATATACCGTTCATCAAATTATTTTTTGAAGGTTGACGGACTTTATCTTTTACCCAGGCAACAAAAGCGGGAAAAGCAGTAACCCCACGACTGACAATAAAATCCTGTTTCTCCCGCACATTCTCCACCCGCGTTTGTTCTGCCTTTACATTCTTCAGTTCCAAGGCATCCCGGATTCCTTCAACGACTTTAATTTTTTTACCGATAGAATCTACCAAATAAAACTCCGACTCAGGAAACAAAATTGCCAGGGGAATACCCGGGAAACCACCACCAGTTCCCACATCCATGATCTTTGTTCCGGGAGCAAACCGGATCACTTTGGCTATAGCTAAGGAATGTAACACATGATGTACCCAGAAGGCATCCATATCTTTTCTGGAGATAACATTAATTTTGGCATTCCAATCCCGGTATAATGCTTCTAACCGGGAAAACTGAACTTTTTGTCTATCTGTCAGATCCGGAAAATAAGAATAGATCAATTCTACCGATTCCATAGCCATTATTTTATATTCTTTGAAAAATCACGATTATAGAGAGGAAGGGTTATCACACAAATAACTCCTACGACAATATACAATAACGTCATTGAACTATGCGTCAACAAAGCAAAAGCCTTTGCCATACTTTCAATTCCAGGTACGTGCGGCAGATAAATCATCAAAGCAGCGATAACCATAAAATGCCAGGCACCTATCCCTCCCTGCACCGGAGCCACCATTCCATAACTTCCCAATACAAACACCGTAAGCCCGACTAAAATACCCAAGTGGGAAGTAAACCCGAAACAAAAGAAACAAACATAAAACATCAAAAAATACATCAGCCAGATGAATAAGGAATAAAACACAAATAACCACTTATGTCTCACGTCTTTTACAGTCAGCAACCCTTCTTTCAAACCATGGAAAAAAGATCGGATACGCCCTTCTAGCCTATGCTTAAGAAAATATTTCCAAAACAACATACTTCCAATCAATACACCAACTAAAACAACAATAACCCAAGCCGATTGGAACAAATGGAACAGTTTTTCCTTGATTTCCGGATTACTATCCAAAAATATACCCACTTGTTTAAATTGAGTAATCACCACCATTAATGTCAGTAACAATAAGATCATCATATCAATCACCCGTTCAGTAACAACTGTCCCCAACAAATTAGAAAAGGGTACTTTTTCATATTTACTTACCACCCCACAACGGGTAAATTCCCCCATTCTCGGAATAGCCAGGTTAGCAAAATAACCAATCATGACCCCCATAAAACTATTCCAAAACCGGATGTTATACCCCATAGACTCCGTCAGCAACTGCCAGCGCAAAGCACGGCTTACATGACTGGCAATCCCCATGACACACGCCACTCCGATCCAGGTATAATTCACATCTTCCTCCAATACCTTTAACAAATCATTCCAATTCTGATCCCGGTAAACCAGCCAAAACAAAAACACAGAAATACCCAGAAAAATGAAAAATTTAATCGTATTTTTAAACACAGGCTGCATAAAAAATAATTAAAACGTCAAAGCAATCGCACGCAAAGTTATAAAATAATGCTTACCTCAAAACGCTTTTCAGCTAATTTGTATACTTTTGTAGCATGAGTATTGTGAAAGCTAAAAAAAGTCTGGGCCAACATTTTCTGAAGGACCAGAATATTGCACGGAAGATTACAGACAGCTTATTGCCTGTCACCCGGGAAGTATTGGAAATAGGGCCCGGTATGGGAGTATTGACCAGACATTTGCTGACCAACCCAACTTTTTCTGTACGGGCAATTGATATTGACAGGGAATCCATTGCATACCTGCACGAGCAATTACCGGAACAACGGGAGCGAATCATCTATGGTGATTTTTTGAAAGCTAAAATCACCGATTGGTACCAGGAACCTTTTTCAGTGATTGGTAACCTACCCTATAATATTTCCTCCCAAATCTTTTTCAGGATCATTGAAAACCGTGATCTGGTCCGCCAGGTAGTCTGTATGATTCAGAAAGAAGTTGCAGAAAGAATCTCTGCCCCGCATGGAAGTAAGACCTATGGCATTCTCAGTGTTTTCCTGCAAACCTTTTATCACATCGAGTATTTGTTTACTGTGAGCGAAAAAGTATTCGACCCTCCTCCTAAAGTCAAATCAGCAGTAATCCGGCTCATCCGGAACGAGCGGACTGAATTGGGATGTGAGGAAAAACTATTTTTCAATGTAATAAAAACCGGATTCAACCAAAGAAGAAAGACCTTGCGCAATTCTATACGGGGTTTGCTTCCACCGGGATTTGAGTCAGACTACCTAAATATGCGGCCGGAGCAGCTAAGTGTCAGTGATTTTATATCACTTTGCCAAAGCATCGGAAAAATAAAAATGGGAGAAAATCCCGGAATTTAAAATAAACCTGAACAGGAAGGAATAAACAATTCCTGCAAACCAAGATCCTGCTTTCCGGTTAATCAGACTTTAACAGAAATTACATTATGCAACAATTTGAACTAACCCACGAATTTTTAAGTCAACTGGAAGAGTTGATTGATGCAGGAAATAAAAGCGAAGTAACTCAGTTAGTTGCCGATCTGCACCCTGCGGATATTGCCGAAATCCTGAATGAATTAAATAATGAAAGGGCACAATTCGTCTTTTTATTGTTGGATAATGAAAAAGCCAGTGATGTACTGGCCGAAATTGACGAAGAAGAACGGGTACATTTCATCTTTTCCTGCCGAAACCATAGCCCGCCGGTTCATTGACAACATGGACTCCGATGATGCCGCCGACCTGGTGGCCAGTATGCCCAATGAACAGCAGCACGAAGTGTTGTCCCACATGGAGGACCTTGATCAGGCCGGCGATATCGTAGATCTTTTACATTATGACGAAGATACTGCCGGAGGTTTAATGGCCAAAGAATTGGTAATGGTCAACGAAAACTGGACTGTGCTGACTTGCCTGAGGGAGGTCAGCCGCCAAGCCGAAAACCTGGATGAAATCTACAATATCTACGTTGTTGACGACGACAATATACTGAAAGGACGGCTTTCCCTCAAAAAAATCATTACAGCCCCCACTTCTGCCAAAATCATTAATTTATATTATCCGGACATTATCTCAGTAAAAACGGATGAACCCGCAGAATCGGTTGCACTGATTATGCAAAAATACGACCTGGTTGCTGTTCCGGTTGTCGATCAGGTGGGACGGTTGGTAGGCCGCATCACCATTGATGATGTAATTGATTTCATCAAGGACGAAGCCGATAAAGACTATCAGATGATGTCCGGTATTTCCCAGGACGTCGAATCTTCAGACAGTGTTTGGGACCAAACCAAGGCAAGGCTTCCCTGGCTGATCATAGCCCTGTTCGGAGGTATGGTTTCCGCTTGGATGATCTCCCAATATGAAGCTGAAATTGCTCTTTTCCCTGTAACTGCCATGTTTATCCCTGTTATCACTGCCATGGGCGGAAATGTAGGGATCCAATCTTCGGCAATTGTAGTCAAAGGCCTTGCTTCCAACTCGTTAAGTCTGAAACATGGATTTGGTAATATCATGAAAGACTTGGGAGGGGCCTTAATCAACGCCACGATTTGTTCCTCGATCATTTTCTTGCTGACTTTAGCCTTTGGTATGCCCACTCTGGCTATGCCCATCACAGTTACCATCGCCCTTTTTGTAGTCATCATTTTTGCCTCTATCTTTGGAACTGCCTTTCCGTTGTTACTAAATAAAATAAAAATCGATCCGGCTCTGGCTACAGGTCCTTTTATCACCCTAACCAATGATATTATCGGTTTAAATATCTACCTGGTAACAGGCCGTATTATTTTAGGCAATCTGGGCCTCTGATTTCCACTGCATATTTATTTTGGCAATTTGCATAATTATAAGATGTAATTACAAGGTAATTAACCATTTAAGTGTTATTTTTGTATCGAAACTATAAGTGTGATCAAACCTAATTCTATATGAATCCAATAGTAGAAATAAACGTTCAATCAGAAATCGGAAAATTAAATGGTGTCATTATTCATACTCCTGGCGAAGAAGTTGAAAACATGACTCCCGAAAATGCTGAAAGGGCTTTATATAGTGATATTATCAATTTATCCATTGCGCGGGAAGAATACAAACAAATATCAGGGGTATTATCGAAATTAACAAATACTTATGAAGTGAAGGATTTGTTATGCAACATCCTCCAAGATGAACAAATCAAAACGGAAGTACTTAACCGGATCGAACGGATTGAACCTTTTATCGGTGAAAAGACCCCCAAAGGCTCTTTAAAAGAGCAGTTACTTGAAGAAAACGCAGAAAATCTTTCACGTTTACTGATAGAAGGAGTAGAAATGGTAAAAGACAACCTAACCAAGTTCCTCAGTAAAGATTGGTATGCTTTACGTCCAATGCATAATTTCTTTTTTACGCGGGACGCCTCCATGAGCGTGTACAATGAAGTCCTGATTGGACGGATGGCAAATTCTATCCGGGACCGGGAATCCGTCCTGATGCAATCCATATTTGATTTCACTCCTGAATTTAAAACTAAAACGCTGACAGTACCTCCTGTACCTGGAGCAACCCAGCGTATCCGTACTATTGAAGGCGGAGATGTTTTAATTGCCCGCGAAGATATTCTGGTGATTGGTAACGGCGCCCGTACCAGCACACAAGCGATTGACATGCTGATATACGAATTTATCAACCGCAAAAGCGAAAAAGCTCAGCACATCATTGTGCAACAATTGCCCAATACCCCGGAATCATTTATTCATCTGGATATGGTATTTACCCTACTGGACCAGGATAAATGCATGGTTTTTGAACCTTTAATCCTCAATCCCGGTAATTATCAGACAGTACATATCAAAATTCAAAACGGAAAATTGCAAAGTATCCGTACCGAAAAAAATCTGATCAGTGCATTAAAAAAACTGGGTATGGATCTGGAACCCGTGCTTTGCGGAGGTAGTGACGACTGGAATCAGGAACGCGAGCAATGGCATAGCGGAGCCAACTTCTTTGCCGTAGGTCCGGGACAAGTACTCGGATATGCCCGCAACAACTATACAATGGAGGCGATGAATAATGCCGGCTTCGAAATTATCCGTGCCAATGACTTCATTGACGGAAAAACAGACCTAACCCAATACCATAAATATGTCATTACCATCGATGGTTCCGAACTTCCCCGCGGAGGAGGAGGCGCCCGATGTATGACTATGCCTATCAACCGCACCAATCTATA